>DOTU01000344.1:0-3068 GCA_003520965.1 Candidatus Zixiibacteriota bacterium | reverse complement strand
ATCTTGGCTAACCTCTTATTGAATATATTGTTTCGTGAAATATTCTGAAGTCAATAACTGGCCAAGAGAAGATACCGGGAAAAGGTAATACTCAAAATCTGTTCAAACTTTGACATTGACATATTTTGCCCCTATATTAATTTGAACTTGTACTATTTGTCTTTCTTTGTAATTCTCAAAAAACTAAAGATTTGGATCTAACTTTGATGAGCCTCAATTTTTCGATGTCTCACGAGGCTTTGCACCTTATTTACAGGGAGGAATTATGAAGCAAATTGTAGTAGCGGTTGTTCTCCTAACAGCCGTTGGGATTTTTGCCATCCCGTCCAGGGCCTGTGATTATGTGGTGGGTGATGTTAACGGCAATGGGTATTTCACTGGTATGGATGTGGTTTATGCGGTCAATATATTCTCCGGTGGCCCACCGCCCCCATATAGCTGTGAATGCCCTCCCGGAAGCGGCAATGTCTGGTTTGTAGCGGGCGATGTTAACGCTTCGTGCACTTTCTCTGGCCTTGATGTCACCTATATGGTACGTTTCTTTAAGGGTGGGAATGCTCCCATACCCTGCCCAAGCTGCCCGCCCACTCCGTTATTAAAATCCAAGATGGAAGTAGAGGCAAAATAAGTTCTGATTCCAATACGGTTCGTAATAGGTTAACTATTCAATTTTGGAAACAGGTACGCTAATTCGAAGGCTCGGGTCCCCTAAAGACCCGAGCTTTTGATTTCATCTCTTTCGAATTCCTTGACTGTCCTCCCATTTACCGCTAAATTCGTTTTTTGTGAGACCAAATAGATTCCCTAAACTTATCCCAGCCCGGATTTCCAGGCCATGAATTTTCCTAACCTGTTAACCGTTTCCCGGATTCTGCTCTCGCCGGTCTTCATGATCCTTATCAGCTTCGAAAGCTTCTACTGGCGTCTGGCGGCGACTATCGTTTTTATCATCGCCGCTTTGACCGATCTGGCCGATGGATACCTGGCCCGACGGTGGGGGCTCAACTCCGGCTTTGGACGGTTCATGGATCCGCTGGCGGACAAGATCCTCGTCTCAACCGCTTTCCTCTCCTTTGTCACTCTTGGCTATGCCCGAGGCTGGATAGTGATGATCATTATTGTGCGCGAATTTCTCATCACCGGCCTGCGCTCGGTGGCCGCCTATCGAGGTATGGTCATCGCACCATCGATTTTAGCCAAATGGAAAACTGTCTCTCAAATGGTGGCCATTGCCGCCATTCTCCTTTACGCAAACCTCGATCCGCTGCTATCCATCTCACCCAAGGGCAAGCCTAACAGTCTGGTCTGGCTTATGCCGCTAACTTATTGGCAATGCAATCTATTTGATATCATCCTTTTTGTGCCGCTGATTCTCACTCTCTGGACCGGCATCGATTATCTCATCAAATCCGGCGGCCTGCTAAAGGGGATGCTGGGATGAAATATCATTCTACATGCGGGCTGTTTGACCGCAGCTATTTACAATTCTGGATAGCTAAAATAATAGCTTTGTCATTGCGAGATCGTATCGACCGAAGAAATCTGAATCTATTCCCAAAACTACTGACTAATAAAAGACTTCTAATGGCTTCAGCGCATATAGGCTTAAGTACAAAGGTGATGGAATGAGCGAAAGCAATCAGCCAACAATTTTCTCCCGTGGCTTTTTCCCCAAGCTTTTCGCCACCTTCTTTTTTGTTGGATATCTTCCCAAAGCACCCGGCACCTGGGCCTCCGCCATTACTGCTCTTTTCCTTTACTTTGTCTGGCCGCCGCAATGGTACATACAATTCCCCTTGATATTTGTAGTTTATATATTCGGTGTCTGGGCAGCGGGCAGGGCTGAGCAGTATTTCGGCCACGACGCCCGCAAGATCGTCATCGACGAGGTTGCCGGTCAGATGACCGCCCTGTTCATGGCCCCGCACTTTGTTCTCGCCTACATACTCGGCTTTCTATTCTTTCGGATATTCGATATCGTCAAACCTCCGCCAGCCCGCCAGTGGGAGTCGCTGCGAGGCGGGTATGGAGTTGTAGCTGATGATATAGCCGCCGGTTTTTACGCGGCCATCGTTTTAAATATTTTACTTGCGATTTTCAATAAATGGGGCGTTACTTATTTTTGAAATGATATTAGATCCTATCAGGAGGCATTACGAAAGCTGAGATAATCACTATCGGCGACGAACTGCTTTACGGACACGTTGTCGATACCAATGCCGCCTTCATCTCCGAGGCTATCACCGCCGCCGGCGCGCAGGTGTTCTGGCGAGTCACGGTTGGAGATGATGTCGAACTGATCACCGAGGCTATAGCCCGCGCCATGCAGCGCTCCGATCTGGTTCTCACTACCGGCGGTCTCGGCCCGACCAGCGACGACCTAACCAAAAAGGCAATCTGCAAATATTTCAAGCGCCCCCTGGTCTTCCATGATGATATTCTAAGGGACGTGGAAAACCGCTTCAAGGTTCGTGGCATAACAATGCCGGCCATAAATCAGAATCAGGCGCTCCTTCCGCAGGGTGCCGCCTTTGTCCCCAATACGCGCGGCTCGGCGGTGGGAATTGTGTTCGAGGAAAACGGCCACCTCTTTGTCTCCATGCCCGGTGTGCCCGACGAGATGGAGGCGATGGTAACCGGCTGGGTATCCGATACTATCCGCAAGCGCTCTGGTGGTAATATAACGCTGCATCGCAAAATCCGTGCGGTCGGGATTTTTGAATCAGCTTTGTTTGAGAAAATCTCCGATCTGGCCGAAATAAAAAATACCGGCGAATCAAAACTCACGATTGCTTTCCTGCCATCGCGACGGGGTATCGATTTGCGTCTGACCATTACAACGCGCAATCAAAAAGAGGGTCAGCGTCTCATTGATGATCTGGAATCGAAAATAAAAGAACGTATCGGTAGCTATATTTATGGTTACGACAACGAAACTCTGCCAGAGATAATAGGCAAGCTGCTTCGAGAACGAAGGATGACACTCTCTGTCGCCGAATCGTGCACCGGCGGCCTGTTGGGCAAGCTTATCACCGATATCCCCGGCTCATCCGATTATTTCCTGGGTG
>DOTU01000373.1 GCA_003520965.1 Candidatus Zixiibacteriota bacterium | reverse complement strand
GCATCTGTACAGGCTGCCTGAAGGCCGGCAAAATCATGAAGTAAATCGAGAGACCAAATAATGTAGGCGGTAAATTGACCGCCTATCTTGTATCACCCCGACTTCACCTAAGGTTGGGGTTTTTTCTTTTGCCTTAGTTTCTGGGGTGGCATGCTTCCCGAAGTCCTCTTAGAACGAGGAAAGCATGCTTTCTTCGCCCAAATGGGCTCAGGAAACATGCCACCCCTTAAGCGCGATTTTCCGTGTCAATTCTGACACACTATCTCTTCTTTGACACAATTCTAACGCTCAGGCTTTCCCTCTAACCCCTTATCAGCCAACGTAATAAAAACGTGGCACGGCCTTTGATCTATTGTTGGGCGAAATAACGAAAATACCCCGAACAAGATTAAAGGAGGATTTGTGAAAAACTCGAACTCACTGGCGGCAATCATCGCCATAGCGATGCTGGGAATATTGGTAATCATGGTTGGCAGCATCAAGAAAAGACCCGTGATCACCGAAACCGAAGCCACCGCCAACGAAACCGCGCTTCCCGAAACAGCGGCATTCAACGATCAAAATGAATTTGGGCCGGAAGTCACCACCATTTTCGTCGATGGCGATAAGCTTGTTATCGGTACCGATAACGGCCTCTATCTCATGCCGCTTAATCATCCCAAACGGATCCCGCCCGAACCGATCAGCCCCGAAAAGCGAGAACTTGGATCAGCAATGATCGATCTCAATGTCATTCTGCCGATCGGTAATGATCGCTATGCCGGCGGCAACGGTCTTTACAAGCTCGATAGCGATTACACCGCCACCTTCGCCGGATACTACCCCGGCGAAACTGTTAACGCCGTCATGGAATATGGCGACGGTATTCTTGTCGGAACCGATAAAGGCCTCTGGTTCCATTGCACCGATCCAACCAACGAAACCGGTTGTGTCGACGCCTTCATCAAGCCCGGTATCATCGTAACCGCTCTGGCCAAAGATCACGATGGCTTGTGGGTCGGCACTTATGGCGACGGCCTGCTCTTCTTTGACGGCCGTAACTGGCAGGAACGATATCTGCGCCGTGACACTTTCGCTCTCGCTTTCGTCAACGCTCTCGATTACTCCTATCCCAACCTCTGGGTCGGCACCGATGAAGGTATCTTCCGTTATGATGGCGGCAAGTGGTCGCAGCTCTTCGTCAACGACTCGTCGGAGGTTTACGCCGTGACCAGCATCATGACCGCGAGGGCGGCCACCTATATCGGCACTGAGGGCGGCCTGCTGCGTTACTCCGATGGATGTTTGGAGACGGCGGATGATTTCATGGGGATGGCGATTACCAAACTTTGCGCAACTAAGAAAGATCTGATTGTGGCCACCAGGACAAATGGAATCTACACATACAATGGAAAGGAGGAGATCGTTTCGCCGGAACAGCTGACATTTCAGGCAATGCCTGATAGTACAAACAAAGAGGTCTTAGCCGGGACCGAGGAGTACTACAGATAAGTTGTAAGCGCGGCTTGTGAGCAAAACGACTCTCAACGTCCGTGCCAGGAAAATACAGTGGCCACACTCGAGCCGCCCCCTAAGTACAGAGGGGCGGCTTTTTGATATTTGCTTGACTATCCATGAAGAAATATGATATTAACTATAGAGTAATATCTGTATAAATCCCTCGCACTTTGGTTGAATTGTCCTTTGAAAAGGATGTTTGAAATGAAGAAACTGATCTTTGCTGGAATGATTATATGTCAGTTGTTAGTAGTGCATGCCATTCATGCCCAAAATATCAGCTATGTTGGCTCTACTTTATGGTCTATGGCCAATAATCTCGTGATTTCAGGGGATTATATATATTGTACATATGAAAATGGCTTGGTGGTATTAAATATATCAAATCCAATATCTCCTGTTTTTGTAAGTCAATTATATTTTCAAGGTAATGCCAGAGGTATCTGCGTTAACGGCAGTTATGCTTACATGGCAGATAGTTCAGCGGGGCTTCAAATTATAAACATCTCAGATCCAAGCAATCCAACATTTGTAGCCAATTATGATACCCCGGGCGAAGCGCGGGACGTCGTGGTCAATGGAAATTACGCTTATATTACCGACTGGCAAGCAGGGGTTCAAATTATCAATATATCAAATCCTGCTAATCCCACTTTTGTTAGCAGCTATAATACCCCGGGTAATGCTTCGGGCGTATTTCTATCAGGGAATTACCTTTATGTGGCAGATTATAGTGCAGGCATAAAAATCCTCAATATATCCAACCCGAATAATCCCATTTTAGCGGGTAGTTATGATACACCGGGCCAAGCTTTGGATGTTTTCGTATCAGGGAGTTATGCTTACATTGCTGATAATTATTCTGACTTACGTATAATAAATGTATCTAATCCATCTGCTCCGACTTTTGTCGGAAGCTATGATGAACCTTATGATAACGCAGTCGCGCTATCAATTGAGGGAAATTATGCTTATCTGGCCACGAGCTTTATCGAACTAAAAGTAATTGATGTAAGCAATCCTGCTAATCCGACACTCACAGGAACCTATTTCGGAGCTTATATACCTAAAAATGTTAGTATTAGGGGAAATTACGCATATATGGCCGCTGTCTATGACGGAATTTACGTGATAAATATATCAAATCCAGTAAATCCAGTATTCTCTGGTATGTATAATTCCATATTTTGGCATTATAATCTTGTTATTAAGGATAACTATGCCTATGTAACTGACGATCAAGCTGGTTTTCATGTAATAAATATCGCTAATCCAATAAATCCCACTTCTGTTGCTAATATTTATATAAACTACCACGCGGATGATGTGGATATTAGTGGAAATTACGCGTTTGTGGTTTCAGACCGCGGTTTATATATACTGAATATCGCAAATCCTTCAAGCCCAGCAATAATTGGTAGTTATGTTGTCTATTATAATATGTTTGACATTTCTGTCGTAGGAAATTATGCATATTTAGTTGGAGACGACTCCTGTCTTTCCGTAATTAACGTGTCCAATCCGACCGACCCCATGTGTGTTGAAAGGTACTTAACACCTGGGATTGCGGAGGGAATTTTTATTGATGAAAATTATGCTTATCTGGCAGATGACACTCATGGAATCCTAATACTTAATATCTCGGATCCCGTTAATCCAATCCTTATCGGGAGTTATGATACTCCGGGCAACGCTTTAGGCGTTATTGTCAGGGATAATTACGCATTTGTCGCTGATGCGAATTCAGGCATTGAGATACTTAATATTTCAAACCTGTCTAACCCTCAGTTAACTGGATATTACAATACCAATATATGTGCGATAAATATATCTGTTTTAGAGAATCATATATTTGTAGCAAACGGCACCAGTGGAATAAAAGTGATTGATATTTCGAATCCTGCCAATCCATTTCTATCGAGCAGTTATAATACACCTGGAAACGTTAACGGCATTTACGCTTCCTCTGATTATATTTATTTGGCTGATCAGGCCGGCTTTATGATTCTTAGTTATGACATTACAGGAATCGATGATTCCCAAGAATTATCAACTAATTTTAGCCTTTCATCTGTGTATCCCAACCCTTTCAATGCCCAAACCACTATCAAATATACCTTATCCGCATCATCTAACGTTTTATTAGAGATATTTGATATCACCGGCAGAAAAGTTGAGACACTCGTATCAGCCCACCAGGAAGTAGGGGAGCATCAGGTGATTTGGAATGCGGTAGATAAACCTTCTGGTATCTATTTCTATAGGCTAAAGGCGGGGGAGACTGTAAAGACCGAAAGATGCGTATTGATAAAATAAAGCATCATTAAATAATAAATGGTGTCAGGTTCGGGGACCTGACACCACTCGTAATACTGCTAAGCTACTATCAAAGCAAAAAATCACTTTCAGGATGTCGTTTTGCTTTCATCCTGACGCATACGGGTTTACCTTCCTATAATCTCCAGGCTCGCATATTTGGCCATGATCTTTTTGACGCCGGCGCGCTCGAAACGGATCGTCACCATCAGATTCTCGCCGCTTCCCTCGCGGCCAACAATCACACCATGCCCAAACTTATCATGCAAAACCGATGTCCCCAACGGCAGGAGATCGTCATAATCATACTCCGGTTCTTGAACATGATCTATATGGGTTTCGGCGTGCGGTTTCCTGACCTGTGTGCCGTTCCTCGCGCCTTTGGAGTAGATATCTGTCCAGTAATTGAAACGCTCAACTTCAATCAGCTCCTCAGGGACATCCTTGAGAAACATCGACGGCCCACCGGTGAAATCGCCCCAGCGTCTGCGGAAACCGGCCATCGAGAGATAAAGCTTGTTCTTGGCGCGCGTCATCCCCACATAGCAAAGGCGGCGCTCCTCTTCGAGATCGGCCGGCTCATCGAATGAGCGTTTGAGCGGGAAGAGGCCATCCTCCATACCTGCCAGGAAAATCGTATCGAACTCCAACCCCTTTGCTGCGTGAAGCGTCATCAAGGTCACCGACGATGAGCCATTATTCCAGGTATCGATATCAGCCAAAAGCGCAACCTCTTCAAGAAAGCCCGCCAGCGTCGCCGATTCGTTACGTTCAACATACTCAGCAATACCGGCTACAACTTCTTTCACATTCTCGGCGCGAACGTCGGCTTCCGGCGTTTTCTCATCCTCAAGTGCTCGAAGATACCCGGTATCGGTGATTATACGAGCGGCAATGTCCTGTGGCGTAAGCTTGTCAACTTCGAGTGTCAGGCTTCTTATAATCGCCACCATCTTATCAAGCTCAGATTTCGCCTTTCCTTTGATACCTACCGATTCCAAAGGTAGAGAAAGCGCCTCCAGTATCGGAATCCCCTGCGAAACCGCGAACGCCTCCAGCTTGGTAACACTGGTCTTGCCCACGCCCCGCTTGGGGCTGTTGATAATTCGCAGCAGGGCCATATTATCAGCGGGGTTTATCAGAAGGCGCAGATAAGCGAGAATATCTTTCACCTCGGCCCGTTCGTAGAAACGCACACCACCCACAATTGTATAAGGCAAACCCTTATACCGCAGGATATCCTCAATCACGCGCGACTGGGCGTTGGTACGGTAGAGAACCGCAAAATCTGATGCCGCTTTATCATATACCATTCCCAGCCTGATCTTCTCGACAATCGCTTCGGCTTCGTCGCGCTCATCGCCGCAGAGGAGAAGAGTAATCTTGTCACCGCCACTTTTCTCGGTGAAAAGGCGCTTTTTCATCCGTCCCAGATTTTTCGAGACTACTTGATGAGCGGCATCGAGTATCACCTGCGTGGAACGGTAGTTTTGCTCCAGGCTGATAACCTTGGCCTCGGGGTAATCACCCTCGAAATCGAGAATATTGGAGATATCGGCCCCGCGCCAGGCATAGATCGACTGGTCATCGTCACCGACAACGCAAAGGTTGCGGTTTTTACTGGCCAAAAGATTAACCAGTCTATACTGAGCATGATTAGTATCCTGGTACTCGTCAACTAAGATATATTTTAAACGATTCTGGTAATGCTCCAGAATATCAGGCTGTTTCTCGAAGAGCTCTACCACTTTCATGAGCAGGTCATCAAAATCGAAAGCATGATTCTGAGCCAAGCGCCTTTGGTATTCGTAATAGACCTTGGATACATTCTGATCGAGGAAGTCTTCGGCAGTTTCTGCAAAATCATCCGGGGTTTGAAGCTTTTCTTTGGCTCTTGAGATATGCACCTGACAAGTGCCAAACGATGGTTGGCTATCCGGAATGTTGTTATCCTTATAGATTCGCTTAATTAGGGCCAGCGATTCGGCCTCATCATAGATTGAAAACGTACGTTTGTAGCCAAGCGCCTCGAAATTATCGCGAAGCAACCGCGCGCAGAAGGAGTGGAAGGTTGATATCCAAACTCGCCGGGCTTCAAAACCTAATAGCTCAACAACTCGTTCCTTCATTTCGCCTGCCGCTTTGTTGGTGAATGTTACCGCCAGAATCTGATCCGGCGCTGCTGTATCGGTTGCGATCAGGTGGGCAATCCGATGTGTAATCACTCTGGTTTTTCCGGAGCCTGCTCCGGCCACCACCAAAAGCGGTCCATTGAGTTGTTCCACCGCTTGTCTCTGGGGTTCGTTCAATCCGTCAAGATGTTTATATTTCATAGCTCGATAATATACACCTTTATGCGAATTTAACAAGGGGCGGGAAATTCTATCGTATTCGAGTATCGATCATTTCATAAATAATTGATACAGATAATTAAGATAATGAGTCTGTCTCAACAGTAACTTCTTCTTTAATAACTCTCATGCCTTTGGAAAAGCGCTTTTCGATATAATTATCGAGCTCGCTTAAGGT
This sequence comes from Candidatus Zixiibacteriota bacterium, assembly GCA_003520965.1. GTDB lineage: Bacteria > Zixibacteria > MSB-5A5 > UBA10806 > UBA10806 > UBA10806. The sequence goes on along the minus strand of DOTU01000373.1, from coordinate 34 downwards.
GGCAAATACTAATTTTGCTTCATACTCGGTATCA
>DOTU01000146.1 GCA_003520965.1 Candidatus Zixiibacteriota bacterium | reverse complement strand
CCGTTGGGGAAGGGGAAGGTCAAGGTTATCAAAAAGCTTTTGGACGAAACCCATTACGACTGGCACGACCTGACCTTTTATGGCGATCACTGGCTGGATCGTTTCCTGTTATCGAGAGTTGGCAAGCCGATTGTCATCAACGCCACAAGCGGGCGGCTTCGGCGCATGGCCAAACGACGCGGCTGGCTGATGGAGAAGTTTTAAAGCAAAATCCCTAACTGAGTCAGGTCACAGAAACCTAAAACCAGACGCAACTTTTATTACCTATTAAGAAATTGCTAATAATTGTACTGTCAGGAAGGCTGAGATGTATCTCTTTCCGCACCCTTGCCAAAGATCGCAAAGAAGATCGTTCCGATTACGCCAAAGCCGAACGCAGTCCAAAGATTAACCGTTGGGCTGATTTTCCAGAGCAGGCCGCCGCCAAAAGCAGCGAGAGAGACCACCATATCGCGAAAGAGATAGTAGGTGCCCATTGTGCGGGCTTTGGCCTCAGGTACCGAGAGATCGACAATCAGCGCTTTGCGGGTTGGTTCGCCAAACTCTTTCAAACCGCGAATGAAAAAGGCGAAAATCAACATGCTGGTACTGCGCGAGAAATAAAGTATCGCCGGGAAGATCGTGAAAAAGCAAAAGGTGATCACTACAAACGGTTTGCGTTCCGCCCGATCCGAAAAATAGGCCACCGGGATATAAAGCAGCATAGCGGTGCCCATCTCGATAGCAGTCAGCCAGCCGAATTCTAGCGCCCCCTTTTTCAATATGTCCATTATCCAGATGACTACAAAGGCATACGGTATCTGCTCGCAGAAACGGATCAGGATATCGGAAACCAGCAGACGTTTGAGGTTGGGGCTGAAACGTTTGAACAACGCGAAAAAGTGCAGCTGCTCATAAGGCTTACTTTCATTGGGGGCCATCCGTTGCTGGATAAATATCGCCACAAGGCCCAGGATAAAGGCAAATCCGAACGCCAAGCGCACTCCGGTGACTACGCCGTAATGGGCAATCAAGGCGCCGCCGATCACAGGGCCAAGCCCCATCGGGATTCGCCTGATGATCGAATGCATGGAAACACCCATAGCGCGTTTGCTCTTGGGAAGAAGATCGGAGACCATAGTCATGGTGGCCGGAAGCGATAGCGCCGACCAGGCCAGGAAAAATACCGCCGCTACCAACACCGCCGGCCATAACGGTATCAGAATCACTATGAGATAACCGATCAGGGCAATAATATTGAAAACCAGAAGGGCGCGTTTCGTCCCCAGACGGTCGGAGAGGATGCCACCGGGCAGGGACCACAATGCCCCCAGTAGGTTCTGCAAACCTCCATAAAGCCCGATTATGAGGATACCTGCGCCAAGGGTCTCAATATATTTGGGGATGAATCGTTCGCCGATCCGCTCGCCCATCCCGACCAGTACAACCATAGTCAAAAGGAAGATATAATCCCTTTTCAAACCGAGAAAGCCAAGTATACCCCTGGGCGAGGATTGATTATCTGACATTAATCTGAATATATTTTACCGGAACCATGATTGCAAGAGCGATGTTTCAATCATGGTTATGAGAATCATTTCACTTTTTCGCGAAAAAGGAGGCGTTCCAATTAACTCTTGACACCATAAGCACGATATGATTAACATAATGCCAGATAAGCGGTTTTTGGTCAATTATCCCAAAAAGGGCGGAGTTGGAAAACGATTCTGATTCTATTAAATCAACTCTTCAGGTGAATGCGGTAATCCATTGATAAAATGGCGTTTAGGGATAATGCGATGATGCAACAGATGATTTGGCAATCGTGCTTAATCGCTTGTTTACGCGCTATTGATGAGTGAATTATTGATTATCTATAGGAGGATTAATGCCAGCTAATGAAGCTGAAAAAAAACTAACGATACTGGAATTGGGCCTCTCCAATGAAACCATGCTTGGCCTTTTCAATTGCATGCTGACCAGCAGGACATTGGATGAGAGGCTTCGTAAACTATTCCGTCAGGGGAGATATGCCGGCACATATTTTTCGGCTGTAGGGCAGGAGGCAATCGATACCGGGGCCGCGTACGGCTTGAGAGATGAAGATATAATCGCGCCGTCACACCGCGATATTGCGGCCAGCGTTGCCAAGGGCATTCCGATAAGAGAGATGGTAGCTCAGGTGTATGCCCGAATCACGTCCCCTGATAAGGGGAAATCTCATCCCTGCCATTATGGTTCGCGGGCCAAGGGTGTCATCAACCCGTCCTCAACGGTGGCCAGTCAAACCATAATCGGAACGGGTTGCGCGATGGCATTTCAGATTCAAAAGAAAGATAATGTCATGATAGGGCTTTTCGGCGAAGGGGCAACGTCGCGTGGAGGTTGGCATGAAGCCTTGAATTATGCCGGGATACATAAGCTTCCGGCCATATATATATGTCAGAATAACCTCTGGGCGGAATCGGTTCCGGCTTCGCTTCAAGCGGGCATTGAGCGCTTTGCCGACCGTGCTGTGGCTTATGGGATTCCAAGTATGACTATCGACGGTAATGACGTTTTCCTGGTACATAAGCAGATATCGGATGCCGTTAAAAAAGCTCGCAATGGCGGCGGACCAACGTTTATAGAATGCCTGACCTACCGCTGGTATGGGCATTCGGAGATCGATCCCGCCGATTATCGCCGTAAAGAAGAGCTCGAACACTGGAAGTTACAGGATCCGATTTTACGCGCGGAGACTACCTTGATAGAATTAGGGCTTCTGACCACCGAAAAGAAGGAAGCAATGATCGACCAAATCAACCAAACTATTGATGAGGCGGTCAATGAAGCTGAAGCTGCCCAGTATGCCGATCCGGAGGAAGCTTATAATGATGTATACTCCGATCCTTTCCCAGTGCGAAGAGAGGAGAATTAGCAGTTGTCAGATATAAGAGCCAAAAAACCCTCCGATTCGGAAGTCGTTATGACCGAATTAGCCATTCCCAATGATTCGAATATTCTGGGAAATGTGTTGGGCGGCCGGGTAATGCATTGGATGGATCTTTCGGCGGCAATGGCGGCCCATAAGCATTGCAACTCAATTTGCGTAACAGCTTCGATTGAAGGAATGTCATTTTACCATCCGATAAAGGTTGGCCAACTGGCGCTGCTTCGAGCACGAGTGGTTTATACGGGCCGAACCTCGCTTATCACAAAAGTTATTATCCACTCCGAGGACATGGATACAGGAGAGAAGCTTCTTACTACAGAAGCGTATATGACCTTCGTTTGCCTTGATAAAAACGGCAAACCGAGAAAGATTCCATCCCTTATACTCGAAACCGATCAAGAAAAAGCCGAATATGCCCATGCCGAGGAGATTCGCCGCCGGAAGCAGGAAATTCGAAAGCAGGAGAAATAATGAAGAAGATCACATATATCGAGGCAATTACCGAAGCGATGGCCGAGGAAATGGAGCGCGATCCAAGCGTTTTTCTGATTGGCGAGGATATCGGACTTTATGGAGGCGTGTTCAAGGCTACCAAGGGGCTTCAGCAGCGTTTTGGAGTTGAGCGGGTGATAGATTCTCCAATTTCCGAGGCTTATATCGCTGGAGGAAGTATCGGGGCGGCATTGGTTGGTATGCGTCCGATTCCTGAAATTCAATTTGCTGATTTCATCACTCCCGCTATGGATCAGATTATTCAGCAGGCTGCAAAAATCCGCTATCGCACGGGCGGCCAATGGACTTGTCCGATGACGGTCAGGGTTTGCTGTGGAGGCGAAGTTGGTGGCGGGTTATATCATTCTCAGATTAACGAACAGTGGTTTTTCTCGCAACCGGGGTTGATCGTATTGTTCCCCTCAACCCCGTATGATGCCAAAGGATTATTAAAATCTGCTGTTCGCGGAGATGATCCGGTTATATATTTCGAACATAAGAGGCTTTACCGGTCAGTGAAAGAGGAGATCCCTGACGAGGATTTCACGGTGCCAATCGGCAAAGGGGCAATTCGCAAAGAAGGGAAGGACGTTACTATCGTAGCTTATGGGTTGATGTGCCATAAATCATTAGAAGCTATCCAAGCTTTAGAGAAAGATGGTATTTCGGCGGAGTTGATCGATATGCGTTCGCTTCGCCCGTGGGATCACGAGATGATACTCAGTTCAGTCAAGAAAACATCGAGAGCGATACTGGTGCAAGAGAACTCGAAAACCGGCGGTGTCATGGCCGAGGTTTCCGCTACTATCATGGAGGAGGCATTTCAATATCTCGATGCGCCCGTGACTCGCGTGACCGGCCTGGATGTGCCCATGTTGCCGTTTGCGCCTCCTATGGAGCATTTCTTTTTGCCGAATGCTGATAAAATTGCGAAAGCCGTTAAAAAGCTGATGGAATATTGATACGAAATAAGGAGCCAGAATGGAATACAAAGTAGTTGTACCGCCCCTGGGAGAATCAGTAGTTGAAGGAACCATTGTAAAATGGCTCAAAAAAGAAGGGGAGTCCGTAAAGGTCGATGAACCACTTGTGGAGGTCATGACCGACAAAATCAATGTTGAGTTGCCATCGCCGCATAACGGTGTAATGAAAAAGCATCTCATTGCGCCGGATACGACTGTCGAGATCGGTACCGAGATTGCCATACTGGAAATCGAGGGACAAGGAGTTGAGAGCAAGGCGTTTCAGGTAAAGCCGGATAGCGGTGTAGAGAAAATCCCGGCCGAGCAGGAAACCAGAGCCCCGGCACAGGAATTTATCGGGACAGCGGCGCATCATGAGCGAATGGGTATCCATGCCAACAAAGAAGATATCGAGGCCGGAATCAAAGCAGCGAAATCGTCACCGGTGGTTCGCCAACTGGCCCGAGAGCATTTTATCGATCTGCGTCTGGTGCGCGGAACGGGTACCGGCGGCAGGGTCAGCAAAGAGGATGTGTTAAAATATGTCGAAGGACGCCATGCGGTTGACAAAGGCAAGCCCGAGTTTGCCTGGCCCACAGGCGAGCCTGAAGAAATTATTCCGTTAGCTGGGGTACGCAAAGTCATCGCCGAGCACATGACCAAATCGGCATTCAGTATCCCGCATGTGACTACATTCGACGAGTGCGATATGTCGAAGCTTGTGGAATGGCGCAAGAAGTATGTTGATTCCTTCCAGAAAATCCACGGGGTACGGATTACCTATATGCCGTTCTTTGCGAAGGCCATAATATTCGCCGCCAAGGAATTTCCCTGGGTAAATTCCACTTTCGAGGATAATAAAATTCACATAAAAAAATATTTCAATATCGGAATGGCGGTAGCTCGCCAGAATTCGCTCATCGTTCCGGTTATCAAGCATTGTGAGCAGAAATCGATTCTTCAGCTTGCTCTGGAGATGCGCGATCTGGGGGATAAGGCCAATACCGATAAGCTTTCGGTTGATGAGATCACCGGAGGCA
>DOTU01000024.1:680-2975 GCA_003520965.1 Candidatus Zixiibacteriota bacterium | reverse complement strand
ATCCAGACATAGATGATAAACATAATAACTCGGATAGCCCCGGCAACAAGATTAAATCCAACCGCCTTGCGATTAACTGCCAGAAGCTGTGTCAGGAGAATTGGCAAGAAGAAGAAGATGGCCAGGCCCGCGCCAAGCGAGATAACCACGGCCAAAGCGATAGCCAGGTTGGCTCGCCCGGATCTGGGAGTATCAACATGATCTTGCACTGTTTTAGGATCGCTGGTAGCCATTTCGGCCGAATAGTTGAGCGTTTTTATACCCAGTACGAGCATTTCAAAAAACGAGAGTATGCCACGGATTATCGGTTTTCCAAATAATTTATAACGTTTAGTAAGCGAAATGAAGCTTTCGGTTTTGGTAACAATGCGACCATTGGGCAGGCGCACGGACGTCGAGACTTTTTCAGGGGATTTCATCATGACACCCTCGATAACAGCCTGACCACCGACGTTCTTATCGACTGCCATTGGCACTGAAAGCGCCAAATGCCAAAGATTAGCCAATGCCCTTCCCAAGTTATGCATATAAAAAAGGCCCCAAAAGCGGGCCAAGTTTGAGTTGCCCCAGCTTATTTACGTTTTTCGCCGTATTTTCTGCGGAAACGTTCGACGCGTCCTGCGGTGTCAATGAGTTTCTGCTTGCCGGTGAAAAAGGGATGGCAATTTGAGCAGATTTCCACGTGGATGTCTTTAATCGTGGAGCGGGTCTCAATGACGTTACCGCATGCGCAGCTTATTTTCGTTTCGTAATACTTCGGATGTATACCAGTCTTCAAAAAATCCTCCTTCCGAATTGCTCAATATAATAATATTAAATAATTTCGCAATCTCTATTTTACGTCTTTAAAACCGCCTTTTTTACCTGATTAAAAGCAATTTTATGGCCTTTTCAGATATCGGCCCGGATTCGGAATTTGCCTCTAACCGCGCAAAATATGAACCACTTGCGCAGTTTGCCCCGTTCTCATCCTTCCCATTCCAGTTAACCGCTCCAATGTCGTTTTGGGTTCCCAGATTAAGCCTGCTCAGAGTTCTTCCGGTGATATCAAATATGGCTATCGATGCTCCTCTGGCGGCTGGTGATAAGCTATATTTGATCATGGTCTCAGCGTTAAATGGGTTGGGGTAATTGCCCAATAAACATGAGGTTGGCTGGGGGGCTGAATTATCGGCAACATTATTCGTTATGTCATCGAGAATAATCATGGATTGAGGCCCGTCACCAACGCCATAGGTGGCGACAATCTGGCCGGAAGGGGTTAGCTTGGTGACCGTATCGCTGCCGTAGTTGCAGGAATAGATGAAACCGAGGGAATCGACTGCCAGCGACCAGACTCCGAGACCGGATAGAATCGGGTTTGAGGGGCCATGAATGATCTGCCCGGTTAAAGAATTATAAGAATAGATATAGCCGTGATCAACCCAGCCTCCAGCGGCGAGGTAAGCGATCCCATCAGTGCCAACTACCCCCATAGCCGGCTGGCCGCCGATTGCAATGGAGTCATCAAGGGTTTGCGATACCGGGTTGAAAATATATATCGTTCCGTTAACATTATCGTAATTTCCGGTGCAAACGATATGGAGATTGTGATCGGGAGAGATGAAAATCGCCTGCGGGTTTTTGCCAACATTAATCTCGCCCTCCAGAGTAAAACTGTCGAGATTAATTATCGCCATTTTTCCCTGGCCATAGGAAAAATCGACGGGATTAAAGCCGGTTTGGGCGACATAAAGATGGTGGCCATAGATGAGCGCTCCCTCGGGGCATCCACCAATAACGATTGCACCGCGCGGCTGACCGTTATTGAGGTCGAAACGATCAACCTCGCCAGATACCAGGCAGCAGACATAAGCATAGCTGCTATCGAGAGCTACCGAATAGGGATTGGAGCCGATAGTTAGAGGAATATCGAATACCTGAGAATAGGATTGGGGATCGATCTTTTGAAGGTCGGCTGAGGTTGAGTTGAGCACATAAATAAAGCCATTGCTGTAGGCAATATCGTTTGGGGTATCACCCAGGACGGTGATATGGTTCTGCACGTCGCCGGAGGTGAGATCGATTCGCGAGAGGGTTTCGGCCAGATTGTTGATAACGAAGGCTTGCCGTTGGGCGAGGGTGGAAGAAGAAATGGTAAGGAGTAATAATGGGATTATTAAAAACGGTTTATTAAGATGAAAGGAAGAGAAGTAATGGGCACAATAAATTGTGCCCCTACAATATGAAAGTAGCAATTGCCATAAATCAGTTAATCGAAAATATGATATTATGGATGATAAATTGAATGATCGT
>DOTU01000024.1:0-334 GCA_003520965.1 Candidatus Zixiibacteriota bacterium | reverse complement strand
TATCTTTTATCGCCAAGATTTAAGACCGAAAAACCGGTTTTTAGAACAATCGATTTAATATTGAAATTGTAACCAAACCGAAAATCCAAGAGATCGACGGGAGGCAAGGATTTGGTGTTTTCCTCGGTAATGTAGCGCCGTCCAAGATGGCGGCCTGATAGCTTAATCTCAATTTGTTGATGAGTAAACTCAATCGAGCCGTTTTGAGTGCCAATGGGCCGGAAGGTCAGATACTTATTATGGTGAACGGGGCTTGTTTCCTTATTCAATGGACGAATAAAACTCCCGTTTCCGAATATCGAAATCGGGCCGTCGAAAGGGCGATACGAGAGGG
>DOTU01000158.1 GCA_003520965.1 Candidatus Zixiibacteriota bacterium | reverse complement strand
GGAGCATCAGCCCCAAGATTATCAAGAATTATTCCAAAATTAAGGGTTCCACCCGGCACAGCCAAACCATCGCCCGAAATGCCGCTTGAGGCAATTGCAATGAATGGATTGGACGGAGTCGGCATATAATCTATCGCTCTTCTGATATCAATCAAACCCCAACCGTAATCGTTATCTTCACCGGGCTGCCCTAAATCGAGAGCGGAGTTCATCAAAGCCAGCTTAATCTCAGTTGGGGTCGCCTGAGGGTTGAATTGACGTAATATCGCCACGGCTCCGGCCACGTGCGGCGTAGCCATTGAAGTCCCCGACATAGTGGTGTATCCACCAGTGCGACTGGTAGAACGAATTCCGACTCCTGGTGCGGTAACCTCGGGTTTGATGGTGCTGTAATCGCAAGCTGATGGCCCGCGGCTGGAAAAATTGGCCACAGGGAAATCCTGGCCGGCGCCATCGACGGCTCCGACTGAAAATGAATTGAGAGCAGAAGCTATGCGGTCGGCCGGGATGCGGATTGAGCTGGCATTGGGACCTTCATTGCCTGCGGCAAAAAGGCAGACAACGCCGGCTGCCTCGAGATTATCAATAGCTTCCCAGAAGGTAGCCTCGCATGGAGGGAAATATCCGAGTGGAATTCCCCAGGAGTTATTGAGCACATCGGGGACATCATCGGTTGTATTAGGGTCGCCATCAGGATCGGCGGCCCATTCGAATCCAGCCAGGATATCGGAGATTGTTTGATTGACTCCTCCTCCACGATCGACTACAGCGGCGGCTATCCACTGCGCTCCGGGAGCCACTCCCACGGTATCGCCATTTTCGGAGCCAATCATCGTTCCCATTGTATGAGTGCCATGGCCGTTGAGATCAATGGGGTAGGAACTGTGACCGGATGGATCATACCAACTGGCGGCCGGGGCGCCACCGTTATTACCACGATATTTCGAAGAGAGCGCAGAATGAGTGCCCTCTACACCAGTATCAAAGCTACAAACCAAACTTCCGGTACCATCCAGACCAAGAGCCCAAGCCTGGGGAGCATTAATCGCCACCAGGCTGCTTTCGGGGCCATTCACGCTAAGCGCCTGCTCATGAATCTCAACTGGGGTAATAAGCTCAATCGGCAAATCCTCAACAGCTGATTCCACATCGGAACGTGCGGCTAATACGTCCAATTCAGCGGAATCGCCGGTAACCTTGACAATATTAGCAATCCAAAAAGGCTTGAAGCTTGAGATTTTGCTGGAATTTTCGAGAACGTTTACGAAATCGGATTGGGATACTGTCGATGCTTCCCTTAGATTTTGGATTATTCCGGCATGGCCAAGTGATTTATTGCCGGCTAAATTTGAGTTTATAACAGGGGAATCATTTCTAAGCCTAAAGAGAACAGTTCTCTCGGATGCCAGGCAAACTACTGGAATGACCGAAAGAATGGTCAGGATCGATAGCAGGTATTTGTTACTTTTCAACGCCCCTCCTTGATTTGCCATTACTAAGGTCAAATGCCATGCCCGAAAACCAGATAATAACGGCATGCTACCGGACATCGTAATCGCTTGATAGTAAATGCATTATATTAAAGTAATTATTTCTGGAATTCCGGCATTTATAGCAATCCAAATGAATGTGCAAGTCTTTGCGCTATTAATGAAGTTAGCAGCTTATCGATCGAAAAAAAAGCCCCCCGGCCGTTCGAGGCCGGAGGGCAGGAATTTAGGTGTTTTTACCTAAACTTTATTTTACTAATACCATCTTTTTAACTTCGACGTTGTTGCCAACATTCATGCGATAGAAGTAGATACCCGATGCTTTATTTGAAGCATCCCAGGTTACAGCGTTATCGCCGGCTGGATAGAAGCCTTTAATCTTCTCAACCAATTGTCCGGTGATGGAGTAGATGTTGATGTCCACATCGGATGCCTTGGAAAGCGAGAAGCGAATGTTAGTTTGAGCATTGAACGGATTGGGGTAGTTCTGAGACAAGCTGAACGCTTTGGGCATAATCTCTTCGTTAACGCCCACGGTACCGACGGCGGCATTGACCTTAATCATAACGTTAACTGAATCTCTCATGCGATCGGGAGCCAGGCCACCCGTGAATTCCCAGCCTCTATTGCTGAGCGGATTGGTTGCGGTTTGATCCATGCCAAACTCAAAAGTGCTCATGGTAACATGGATTCCAATAATATAAAACTTTTCGTTGGCCTGGAAATTGAGGTTCCGGCCCGTAAGGTCAACTGTTTTCCAGCCAGTAAAATCAGCGGCAACGTTTACGGTATCGCTGAAGAGGATGTTATCCAGATCAGGCAGGCCGTTCGCGTTATCGCGTAAAACCCACAATATTCCATCTCCTGCGGCCGTAACGGCGTTAACATAGAAGCTGGCGCTGTTAAGCAACACCGGTACAGGTGGTTGGAATTCATTTCCAAATCCGGAAAAGTTGCCGTTCCAGGCACGGCCGTTTTCGGCAACGCCGTCATCGTACTTCAGGTCCTGAGGCAGAGTAAAGCCATAGAGGCCGCCGGTTTTGGTATTGTTGGTGGTATTGCCATCATGCGGCATGCCTGATGTGACCGTAACCTTGTAGGTTTTTAAGCTATCGGGCACGAAATCGGGTGTAAACTCAGCCCAAGCCTGTTCCAATGAGTTAAGTGTACCCAAAGAATCAACGTGATTGTAAACAATTGCGTTACCTGGCAGTTTCCTGATGACGCAAGTTGCGATCAAGCTGTCTTCGGTTTGAGTCCCGAAGTTTCTCATTAACGCTCTTACGGTATAGGGCTGGTTCAGGACAACAAAATCTCCTCCAGATCCCTCATGAAGAACATCGACTACACCGAAATCACTAAAATTGAAACTGGGATTTCGAACGGCGTGGAATTTAACGGCCAAACCGTTATGCCAGAGATGGCCAGCGGGCGAGTTATTGCGCAGATAGGAAAGTCCAACTCTGCCTACCACGTTTTCAATCCCGATCAGATCAGATAGATTTCCATTCTCAGCGAAATTTCCATGATTTTCGCCATACTGGAAAGTGACTGAAGAGTCACGGCCGGATAGAATAACCTGGAATGTATGAGTGGAATCAGTCAGATCAACACCCGGTGCGCTCCAAAACGGCGAGACATTAATCCAAGAAATAATGAATGTATCGACGTTGTTCGAGTAGTAATAACATGATGCGTTATGGGCTTGGATTGTAAAATCAAGATCTCCAACTAAAACCGCCAGGAGGTCATTAGGCTGCCTGGTGGATGGGATATTGTCAAACGGATGGGCGAAGTTAGTATTTGATGAGAAGGACGCATAACCGTTGGAACCGATCCAGAGATGGCTGACCGGATACCAATAGTACTGGAAATTCCAGCCCAGTTGAACCGGGCCGATGTTATTATCGTCGGCAAGCCCGATCACACGTGTGCCGATAGTGGTAATGTCAATCCAATTGTAGGGTGTAGGGCCGCCGTTATCGTTATCGACCCATTGATACCCATAGGTATCGCGAGTGCTGGTATCGGCCGGAAGCAGAAATGGAGCCAGCGCCTGCTCGAAAGCAGCCTGCCCCGCCAAAGCAATTTGGGTTCCGATCAATAGCATTGTCAACACTAGTAAAAATCTTTTCATTTATTCCTCCTTAAGGGTTATCTAAAAAACCAATTACATCAATAATTCTATTACGATCTCACCTCCTTCGCGACAATAGCGCGCCTATTTTTTAAAATATTTTCAAATCTATTTAAGCAATGTCATCCTATTTGTAAAGGTCTTATTGGCTGTTTCAAGGCGATAGAAATAGATCCCCGATGTCGTTGTGGTCCCCAGATCGCTGGTGCCATCCCACAAAACCTCATGCGATCCGGCGGTCATCAGGCCATTACCGAGCAATTTAATTTGCCGTCCCAGAAGATCA
>DOTU01000353.1 GCA_003520965.1 Candidatus Zixiibacteriota bacterium | reverse complement strand
GGCCTTCATGCTTTCGATGGTTGCTTGCCGGAGTAAGACGAGACGGAGTTTTTTATACAGCGTTTCCGCTAATTGATTCTGGCTAACAAATGGGGCCACGTTATGGATGAGGGAAACTTTCGGGCATGGCGTTTTTAGTGTTCCTCTGTTTCCCGGCTCAAAAAGGAGATCGATCTCCATCCGGTTTAAAATGCCAGGGAGAAAATGACGTTCCCAAAGAATCTGAGCAGGAAGATTCAAGCCTGGCAACCTAAAATAGATATAACGGAAATTGCGCGGAGCTGGGATATAAAGCCCCTCCTGACCTTTTTTACCAAGAAGCACAAATTCGGTCTCGGGAGCGAGCCTGCCAAACCACTCAATTATCTTATTGAGGTGGGTGAGTCCCCCTCCAGTGGTTATCTGGACGCCCTTAATAGCGATTCGAAGATTACTCCCCGATTTTATTCTTCGACTATTATTTATCATTATATTTCACCGGTAATTTTTGTACCAGAAGGCGAAATTTTCCTGAACTCGTTTGGGGGATTTTGTCGAGATACTTAAGATTCAAGCGCATACTATTTCCTAATTTTTCGCTAATCTCCCTGCGGATATGGATATCATCTTGCTCCGAGTATGATCCGGCTCTGACAAGATTCAGGTCGACCTCCCCTTTTCTCTCCTGGTAAAATTGAAACTGGCGAATATTATCAAAAAGGGTATTGTGCATATTGAGAGATGATATTGGGATGAGTCGGTTATCATTGGAAACAAGCAGTTCTTGTAAGCGGCCCTCGATTTTTTCAAGAATGGGATAATTCCGGCCGCAGGAGCATTGCTCAGCGCCAACCACACCGATATCCATGGTTCGATATCTTATAAAGGGAGTGACGTAGTTATTGAAACCGGTGGCAACTATCTCCCCGGAGCATCCTCTTTGGGTAACCTGGTTACCATCGCTATCTATCAGTTCCACGATGCCATATTCCGGAAAAATATGATAATGACCGTGTTCTTCACATCCCCCAGCCAGCACAGCCTTCTCGCTATGGCCATACCAGCTATAAACGCGGCAGCCAAAGACATCCTCGATCAATTCTTTTTGCCAATCATACAAGTTTTCAGAACCGACCAGAATCGCTTTCAGAAAAGGAAAAGGAGCAACCCTTTTGCGTTTTATATAATCAGCCAGAATGGTAATCGACGATGGAAAGGCGTGTATAAACGGAGCGCGATAATCATTAATCATTTTTATATAAACTGAAAGTCGTTCATCGGTCATACAATTTAAAGACAGCCTCAATTCCCTACGAATAGGAAGTACGCAGCTATACGCGCCGTTTTTCGCCCCTTTAATATCTTTGCCCCTGATGACAACTCTCTTATCTCCAATTCGATAACCGGCTCTTTCCCAAAGGCGATAGATGAAGGCTATTTCACGAGCCATGGCCACATACTTTTCCTCGAAAAAACCGAGAGGAATTCCTGCCGACCCGCCAGTCGTCACATACTGTATTCCTTTGGTTGTATGATACCGCTCTTTGTATCGAGCTATGTTTTCCTGGATAATCTGTTTGGTTGTAAACGGGATACGCTTGATATCGTCGAGCGTTTTTAGATCGTTGGGATGAAAATTCACACGCTCCCATTGCTCCCTGTAAAATGGGATATTGTGATAAGAGTAGCGGATCAACTTTTGAAGCTGACGAAATTGATATTCGCGGAGCTGTTCGGTTGTCCAATACTGAGACTTATTCAAGAAGCGATATGTTTGAGCGAATGCATATCCTGCTTGGGTCAACCGGAGAATATTGCTGATCGCGAATCTCATAAAATACCCCCGGCAATTTTCTCCACTTCAAGAAACCTCGTCTCCCAGGAGTGCTTCCGGGATTCGCTGCACGAGGCTTTGGAAAATGAGCGCTTCTTCTCCCGCGACCAGCTCAGGACTTCGTTGACTTTCCCCACAAAATCATCATAGTCGTTTGCTACGCTGATCAGATTTGGAAATTGTCTGGCCTCAGGCATATCAGTGGAGACTGCGGGAAGGCCGGCGGCCATATATTCATAGAGCTTAAGAGGCGAGCAGTTTTCGGCCACCGAATCAACCTTGTAGGGATTTAGGGCGATATCGCACCAGGCAAGGTAGCCGGGTAGCTCATCATACGACTTGCGGCCCAGAAAATGGATATTGGGAATACCATCCAGCGAGGCAATATTAGCAGCAACCGGCCCAATCATGATGATCTGATACGATGGTTTTCTCTCAGCAAGATGGCGAAGGAGCTCAAGATCGATCCAGTAAGCGATTCCCCCTACAAAGACAAGCCTGGGATGGGGGATTGATTTTAGATCGGAGGGCTCAGAGAGGTTGCCTTCGGCTGCGCGGGCAAAGTGAGCCACGTTGGCGGCGTTCGGAACGATATGGATATTTCGATTATAGTTAAGCTTGGACTTCATAAGGCCGGGAGCTGTCACGATAACGACATCAACCGCCCCCAGAGTAGCCCGCTCTTGTTCGCGAGCAACATTAGCCCTGACCAATCCCCTGGCACCGGAGAACTCGTCCACACATTCATAGAGCGCCCGCCTGGCGCCGAGCTTCTTTATAAGGGGCTCATTAAAATGAGAGTATAGCCAGAGAAGCGGTTTTGAGATTTCAAGTTTTCTCATGACCGATCTTAGAAAAAGGGCGAGAACAAAATTGTTGATCCTGGCCAACACAGGGAAAACCTGGAACGCAGGAAGAAGAAGAGGCGGAGTGTAGATATATAGATTCGGCTCGATCTGGCGCGGGCCCAGAAGGAAAAGGTAGATGCGCCGCCAATGACGCCTCAGACATCTGATATATGTAACCCAATGGTATTGAGCTTCCACATAGAGGACTTTATTTCCCTGGCGGGCGAACTGAAGCATAAAGCGCTGTTTTCTTGTCCAGAGATCGCGCCAATCCTGAGTGGAAAGAGTTACGATATCCTGACCGCAAAGACCGCGGTTACTCTCGAAATTTAATTCGGATGATGAGGCGGCCCGGGAATTTTTGGGAATAATAAATTGTATGATTCGGGATAGGGTGTTGATTCTCACGGTGTCGCTTTTCATTTTTTGTTACTCACGGTTGCCTGAAGCGCACGTTTCAGATTGCATCACTAAGTTGTTATTTTTATCGGCATCGATGGCATTTTGATAAGCTGATTTGTCGTGTAAAACCGGGATATTTTTTGCGGCTAAAGCAGTTCCGGCCAAGCTCCAATAAACCAGTCCGGAAGCCCCACAAAAAGGCAAGTTGACCATCCCACAGAGCCAGAAAGCAATAGTTCCGGAGAGCATAGCCCAACCAAAAGATCTCTCGATCGAGCTTAATTTTAGGAAATCCTTATATAGGGCGATGAAAAATAGAAGAAATACTAATCCGCCAAGATAGCCGGTTTCAAGAGTCTTTTGGATAAGCTCGTTATGGGGTTGGACAAGAAAGCCCGATTGGGCCGCCTCTGTTTTGGCTATGGTTTGGCTGCCATATCCGATTCCCACACCAAGTGGATTGCCCTTTATCATTTCCAGGGCGGGGCCCCATTTGTTCTCGGCGCGGTCATTTATGGAGCCGGCC
>DOTU01000016.1 GCA_003520965.1 Candidatus Zixiibacteriota bacterium | reverse complement strand
TGCGCGGTGGATTGATGAAAACTGTAACCCTGGATGCCGATGACGCATTTTTGCCATCAATACTAAGCATCCTGGCCGACAAATCGGGATTTAACATCGTTACCGGACCCGGAGTCAATACACAGGAGCGTATTTCGGTTCATTTGAAGGACACACCCATCGAAGAGGCTATCAACCTGGTGGTTCGCGCTGCCGGGTTAGCTTACGAAATAGTGGGTAACTCAATTCTTGTAGCTGATGCCCAGGCCCTCTCGCAGGAGATCGGCCTTTCAGCTCATGTCATCGACCTAAAATTCGCAAAGGCCGATGAGATTAAAGATCTTCTAAGCGATCTCACTGAAAAGGTTCAGATCGATACATCGGGCAATAAAATCCTGGTGCTGGCCAGCCCCAAAGTGATTGCCGAAATCAATAAAATTGTGGAGGCGGTTGATGTACCCTCGCCGCAGATTATGCTTGAGGCGCGGCTTATTGAGGTTGCCACAGATGATCTCGACAAGGTCGGTATCGATTGGGAAAAGCTCTCAAACTTCACTACCATTTTGGCAGAATCTCCATTGAACAGAGACGCCTCAACCGGGGCCACCGATGGTTCATCGCGTCCCCCGAACGAAAGCGATTTTGGCGGCAACCTGCCCGATTTGGGCGCGCTGCCGGAGAAGTATAAATTTGAGAAGATTGACGGCATGGATAACACCTTCAAGTTCTCCCGTCAGCTCTACGCATTTGATATTGCCCTGGATTTCCTGATGAAGAGGAATAAGGCCAAGGTATTGGCGCATACGCAACTGACGACACTCAACAATAGGGCTGCCAACATCCTGATCGGCGAAACTTTGCGTTGGGCCGTGACTTCTCAACAGAACGCCATCGTAGTTACCGACTCAGTTGGTATCAAGCTGCAAATTACCCCAACCATCAACGCGGATGGTTATATTACCACCACGGTAACCCCGGAAGTTTCATCCATTACCGAGTTAGTTTTGGGAATCTATCCTCGTAAAAAGATTAGAACGGCCTCGACGACGGTACTTGTAAAAGATGGCCAGCAGATCTTCATCGGCGGACTTTTCTCGGTAACCGATTCCAAGGTAGAGTTTAAGATGCCGTTATTTTCCAATATTCCGCTTATCGGCAAGCTTTTCACTCATACCTATAACTCCACTCAAAAGACGGATCTCCTGATAGAGATAACTCCGAGAGTGGTGCGCGAGGGGATAAGCTATAGCGACGCAAATAATCTAACCAGTAATGGTGTACGCATCTTAGATGATGGCCAAACTACCAATCTACGGTCACTCATGCCAGAGTTGGATTCTTTGAATACCGCTAAATCTGAAGTAATGGACCTTAAAAAAGACCAGAAAGAAATTATAACACCCTATGAACAAAGAAAATAAGAAATTTAAATCCCTGCCAAGGCGTCCACTTAAGGAGGTGAACATGGCAACCAAGAAACTTTACAAATTGGTTGCGTTTGCCGGAATAGTTGCAGTGTTTTTAATGGCTGCCGCTATGCTATCTTGCGATAAAAGAAGCGCAGTGAGTACTCCGGAAAACAACAACCATGTTGGGATCAATAACATCCTGGTGTCATTGAGTCCCAACCAGCTTCACCTTGCATCGAGGGAAGCTATTGATAGTGTACAAGTCTTAATTGCTGTGGTCGATTCAAGCGGAGTCGGCGTTTCGGGAATAAAACCGACAATCACACGCACTCCGAATATTGGTTTTATGACCCAACCTGATTCTACCAACTCCCTGGGTCAGACTACGGCGGCGTTTATTGCCGAGCCGGGAATATATCGCCCCATTGATATTACAGTTACCGTAGGCAATATCACCCAGACAGTACACCTGATTATCAGCGGACCGTCCAGCTACAATCTTACGCTATCCTACTCTCCTCCGATACCCAAGCTAATCGATCATGAGGCGGCTCCATACGTAATTACTGCAAATCTGGTAGATACCACACAACGCGGAGTTTCGGGACAGCAAGTAACCTTTGCGGTGCTTAACCAAGTCGGTAGAATTGGCTTTGCCGATCCGAATACAACGACCCCTATCACCAACAGCCAGGGGCAAGTAGAAGCACTTTTCTACAACACACAAATGGATGAGGTATTGCTTCCTGATAGCGCTATTATTCAGGCGGTAACCAGAGCGCCGTTTGATACGGGTAGCGGTTACCTGGCCGCCTCAATCGCAGTACCGCTGAGGCGTGTCCATAATACGCTTTCGCTGCAGGCTAATCCTCAAACGGTAGTCGGCGACGGCGGCTCAAGTGTCGATGTCAGGGCTTTCCTGCTCGATACCGATGGGCACGGAATCGTTGGCGATACGGTTAAGTTCAGCAACCCGTCGCATGATGGGTATCTGCTGGCAACCGCCGTTACCGACGAAAACGGAATCGCAACCAACACGTTTACGCCTTTCCCTGGCCACAATACATCGATAACGACCAGTATAGTGGCCGACTATAAGCTTGGTTCCGTCGTTCACCAGGCAGTTTCCAACACTGATGTTTTGATTACACCGGTACGTACAATCGGCCATATTACTGTATCGTTGCAGAAGACATACATCGTTGCCAACGGCACCGATTCATCTTCGATCTTTATCACGGTTCAGGATTCAACCGGCGGGCTAATTGCCGATGGCACTGTTATTCATCTTGAAAAGAGCGGAACCGGCCAACTTTCATCTCCTCAGGTAACAACTTCGGGCGGTCAAGCCAGAGCCAAGATTACAGCCCCGCCCAATATCACTGCTCCAGGGGCCAAGTACGATACGGTTACGGTCTGGGGGAATGTTACGGATTCGACAATCGTGACGGTCAAAGTCGCGGTTTTCTACATTCCCGGTCCCATTTCACAGTTAAGCTTTATCAGGCCGGAATCGACAGTAACACTTGTTGCCGGTTCGGGAGATACCTGTTCGGTTTGGGTTTTAGCCGTAGATGTCAATGGAAACCCCGTGCAGGACGGAACTCAGATTTCGTTTATGCATACACCGGTAATTTTATCGTCAATGAATCCGCAGGCGGCGGCTACGTTTAACGGAATGGCCACCAGTTTGTACCTGATAGGATCAGGAACGGGGGACGATAATGTGACGGCCTGGATTTTAAACCCAGCCAATACCCAGGATACTATCAAAACAGTACATCCAGTTGTATTCCATTGCATTTCATCAACGGCCACAACTTTGGAACTAAGCGCCAGCGTGACCAACATCGAAGTCGGTGGAACATCAACTCAGATTATCGCCACGCTTCAGGATGCTTATGGCAACCCGTTGTCCGAGGGTTACCCGGTAGCGTTTGATATTACAGTATCGCCCGGTACCTCTCCTATTGAAAAACCTTCATTTGATACGCAGTCCCTCTCAGAGCATGATACCGTGGTTACAAATATTAATGGTAGAGCGATTTTGCAGCTCTACTCAGGGCAAAGGGCCGGAGCTGTCTCTATTAGAGCCTGCACGGTTCCTCAGCCACCTGATTTCTTACATGTTTGCACTGAGAAATCGCTGGTGACTATCTCATCGGGACCGCCCGATCATATTACTTTCGCCTTCTCCAGCAATGGCGAGGCTGAGCCGCCGGCACGATTTGTACAGGTTGGAGCGATCGTTGGTGATCAATTCAGCAATCCAGTGCAATATGGCACCGCGGTTTATTTCGGTCTTGTGCCGCCCGATCTCGCTAATATCGAAGGTAACTCTTTTACAGGTGGACCGAGACCTTATCATTCCGATTCCACTCAAGGCGTGGCTTATACCAGAATCATTTATGGTTGCCAGGCTACATTTGAAGGAATCCGAGTGATTGCATCTTCCGCGGGAGATTCCGCCGAAGTCCTCGATACGTCCAGCACCTATACCTTACCAATTTACCAGGGCGAGATAGGTTTGGTGGCCAATCCGGGAGCTTTGTGGACAGTTGACAACCTACATTCGCACCGTGATACATCCTGGATCACCGCAACTTTAACCGACGGTGGTGGATGCAGAATAAGGAATGGTATAATCAACTTTACGGCGCCCGTAGTCGGGGAAATATTAGGTCAGAGCATAGATACAACTGATATCGACGGACACGCCGGTTGCATGTTTATAATCTATGGCGATCAAATCCCGACCCTTCCTGACGGTCGAACCACGATTGATGC
>DOTU01000068.1:800-8778 GCA_003520965.1 Candidatus Zixiibacteriota bacterium | reverse complement strand
CCCCAGACAAACGGCCCCAGAAAGGCCGCGCCAATCGAACCCCAGGAAATACCCAGGATCGAGACGATGGTCGCCGGTTTGAAATAGGCCATTATTACCGAAAGAAGCACGAAAAAGGCGCTGCAAACGCGCATCATAATTGTCAGGCGCTTATCACTGGCTTTATTATTGATGAATCTATGGTAAACATCCTTGGAAACAGTCGAACTTGAGATCAACACCAACGCTGCCAGAGTGGACATCGAAGCGGAAATCACTAATAGGAGTATCAGAATCGAGAGCCCTTCGGGAACGGCTTTGGCCAGAAACTCCGGCACCAGGGCATCGAATACAGGTTTGCCATTCTTAAATGCCGCCGGAGCGTTTTCCGGAGATATGAAAAGCCGGGCAGTTGCGCCGGTGAAATAAGCTACTCCGGCGATAAGGATTGAAAATATTGTCGAGGCTACCATGCCGATACGAATTGAACGCTGATCTTTAATGGCGTAAAATTTCTGTACCAGTTGAGGCATAGCGAAAGGAGCCACGCTGGTTAGGAAAACCAGGCAAAACAAAGGCCAAATTCCGGGCGGTCCTACAGTTGAAGTGAGCTTTGGATTAACAGATGCTAAACCAGCGAAGATTTTATCCAGGCCACCGCCGCTTGATACTGTGCTAAAAAATAGGGTTATCACGCCGGCGATCATAATAATTCCGAAAATCACATCGATCATAGTCATGGAGCGGTAGCCTCCCATAACCAAATAGACAGCCGTGAAAATTCCCATAAAAGCCAGGGCGGTTGTATATTCAACATTGAAGTTGGCTTTGAAAAGATATGACAGCCCCATAAAGACTGCTGCTGTGTAGGGGATAAAGAAGATGAAAATGCAGATCGAGGTGTAAATATTCAACGCTTTGCTGTTATATCGTTTCTCGAAATATTCGGCCATCGTTTGTACGTCCCAATCGGTGGACATTTTCTTGATTTTGGGACCGAGTATCCACCAGACCCCAAGCACTCCGATAAAAGAATTGCCCAAGGCAATCCAAAGGCCCGACATACCGAAATCCCAACCGATTTTTCCGGCAAACCCGATGAAAAGAACCGCCGAAAAATAGGCGGCACCGTAGGTAAAAGCTGTCATCCATGGGCCAATATCGTTACCGCCCAAAAAGAAATCGGAGAAAGATCGGGCTTTTCGCGAGGCAATAA
This sequence comes from Candidatus Zixiibacteriota bacterium, assembly GCA_003520965.1. GTDB lineage: Bacteria > Zixibacteria > MSB-5A5 > UBA10806 > UBA10806 > UBA10806. Next base: position 7,583 of record DOTU01000068.1, on the reverse strand, counting down.
TACCGACGATGATGGTCATCAGGGCAAAGGCTGCCAAAATGATAATTTTCAGTGCCATAGAAGCTCCTTATTCGGTCATAAACAAATCACGGTATCGAATCTATTATAGACTTAGCATAAATTCAATTCGCATCCAGTTGGCCGCATTGGCGCCCGCGAAATAATATGAGCCTGGATTAAAGTTTTCCCAGATTATATGCCCGCTTACGGTTTTATTGATTTGATAGGTGAGTTTGGAAATTCCAAGTTCGCCACGATGCTTTCCCTGCCCTCCGGTGAAAGCCGACGAGCCGGGGGCTTTCTGGGGCGCTGACAGATAGTGGTAATCGAACGAGTATTTTACATTCTTGGCAATTTCAATCTGCATCTTTCCATAAAGAGAGGATAGGTTTGTCCAGTAGGCAACGCCATTCTCTTTGGAAAGAGTGTAGATATAAGATTCGCTCCATTTAGGCCAACGCCCATAGAGTGGGTCCCAACCCTCATATTTGGCGCTGTTGGGATCATCACCGCTCAAGTAAATCGTTCCAACGGTCAAACTGAGGAGGTACCTTTTGGGCCAAGGGGCTTGCCAGGTTAAATAGGCGTAACCTCCGTAAGCTGCCATATCGGCCACTCCCATTTTTCCGAACTCGTAGGTCCCCTCGAACGTGAGGGTTAAATTTTTGATTATTGGGCTTTGGGTGCGCTCGCCGATGGCATTAATTTCCGACCTGGGCCAGACAGCCGTGTTTTTGGCATCCTTGCGGATATAGTACGTCTGGAAATTTCTTGAGCCAAAATCGCAGTTAAGATAAAATGCCCCGGCCTTTTCATTCTGATCGGTTAAAGGTTTCGATTTTTTATTTATCACCGGGAGTATATCATCCGTCTTGTTCTGAACCGAATAAAACGCGGTGAGATTTAGCTTGGGCCGAAATTGGTAGCCAGCCCGAATGGCGTTAAAATAACCGCTTCGAGAACCGTCAAGAGGGCCGCCATCCATAATTAAAAAACCTTCCCCCAGGGATATATTCTGACGGCCAAACATGAGAGTTGCCTGAGTCCCGGCAATATTCGTCCATTTAAAATAAAGTTGATCTATAAATAATTCATCGATATTGAATTGTTTGTTGGATGGCGTAAAATAAGAGCGAAATTCATTGGTAAATTTAAGGGCCAGCTCCAGTTTATATTTCGGAAACCACTGTCCCATCAAGCTGGAGCGGTTTCTGGTGTAGGAGCTTCCGGCATTGGCGGTGTTACTTAGGCTGGTGGAGTTATCCCAGGCCTCGATCCGAAACCGTTCCGAAAAGCTGATCTTATATTTTGGGGAAACGGGTGTCCCCGATTGCGTTTGAGAAAATACGGGCGTAAAATTGATGAAGGTTAAAACAAATAAAAGTATCTTTGTACCAGGGGCCTTAATTATACTCATCCCAATCCACCTCTTGATAAATGATCTCGCCCCCGGCTACGTTAACACGCGTCAGATTCTAACTTACCAGCCTGACGCTGGCAAGCCTTTTCTATGCTTTAATTGAAAAGGCTCTCTATAGCGGGGAGAGCCTTATTTTCCAAATAGGAGACTTTACTTTGCCAGCACCATTTTTCTGGTGGAGGCGTAATCGTTGGTATTTAGTTTATAGAAGTATGCGCCTGATGCCACGCTGTTACCGTTTGCATCCCGACCATTCCAAATTACGGAATGATTTCCGGCTTCCATACGAGAATTGATAAGGGTTGTCACTTTCTGGCCCAGAAGGTTGAATACATCAAGCTTCACATCGCTGGGTTTACTGAGTGCAAACTCGATAGTGGTGGATGGGTTGAACGGGTTGGGATAGTTGCCTAACAGTTTTGTTTCTGTTGGTAATGCAACCGCATCGTCATCAACTCCCTGCAGACCCGTTACAGAGACCTTGGCTCCCTGTAAACATTCCTTATCCGGGCGGTTCTGGACCCAAGCCGCAAGTTCGCAATTGGCCATATCCCAGGACGTATCCACAGCGAAATCGAAATTGAAGATCTGAAGATCGCCAGATGTGAAATCAAGCGGAGCGCCAATTTCATCCGGGGCCATAATTCTCTCGACGAAGGAGCAATGGTCCTGGTCCTGCCATGAATAAGAAATATTCGATTCGGTTAAAGCCAGATGAAGAACCATATTCTGGTATATTATGGGAGCATTCTTGCTAACCTGGACCTGGACATGAAGGCTATCCCCAATATGCGAGCCGGTTATGCCTAGCGAGAAGGCGCTTTTGAGGTCAGCCCTCGTTTGGTAAAGCGGCTGATAGATAGGAAACAAGCTGACGCTATGATTACCGCCCACATGTTGCAGGATACCATCGAAGACAGCCGTGGGAAAATCGGAGAAGGAAAAGCCGTAGTAGCCGACCCTTGCTACGCTAAATGAATTTTCGAAAGGATCGGGCGCGGTGGTGCTGTGCATATGATACTCTACAATTGCTGTATTAAATCCGGCACCGATCATATCCTCTGCTCCCATGGTTGCTCCCGGGCAGTAGGTGCACCAGGTTCCGGTACCGAGTTCAGTCATCACCATATTGCGGGGGGTTGTATAGGTGTTGAAAAATTCGGAGAGGGAATCATTTGACAGGTCCATATCACCAGGCATAATCGTTGTTGCCCGAACCTGATAGACCACGTTTGCGGTTGGAATTATCAAGCTATCAAAGTTAACCATTGATGACTGTCCGGCGGGCAGGGCAATATCGAAAAGGGTATCGGCATAAAACAAATTTTGACCTTCGAAAATTTCGCATTTCGCCATACATGTATCGGCGTTAAGGCCGAAATTTACAACGGTTGCTCCGGGAGTTAGGGTTGCACCCTGTGAATATTGGGAGTTAACGATTATATCGCTTGTTCGCATATCATGGGCCCGCGGCTGATACAGAAGAATATCATCGAATTTCCAGAAATTGATATTGAATGTATCCCCATTGAAGTACCAGCAAATCTGAAAATCGGATGCACCCACGTCACCGTTGGAAATGGTGGTGGATACAACCGCCGGTCCAATATCCGCGCCGGGCGAGACCGAATAGACTACATGCCAGGAACCGTTGGAATGCCTGGTTGCCACGCCGATTGTAAAAGATGAAGCAAACCAGTCAACGTATTGCGTGAATTGGATTTTCAAGGTTGTCGTGCCAGTCAGATTCAGATGTGGTGAGATCAATCGAGAATAACCCGAGGAAAATTGAGGTTCCCATTTAAACTCCGATTCTGGCGGACTGCCACCAGCGCGGTTGCTTGCCGATGCTATCCAATTTTGTGGATGTAGATCAACAGTCCAGCCTGCAGGAGGAAAATTTCCGGTGAAATGCTCGTCAAGATAAATCTGGCCGTAGACTACGGCCGGAACCAGGGCGAGCATCACAATTAGTAACGTTTTTTTCATTGAATTGACTCATTTAAGGGTTGGTGATTATTATTCCATGTAAAAGGTTATCGGTTGAGCGGCCCGCTTTTATCAAAGTAATGAATCGAAGGCAGACAAATTCCTGCTCAGGCTCGTTTCTCCTTATTTTCCTTAGCAATACCTATTCGATAGAGGATATACATAAGGACCAAAAACGGTATTAAAGAAAACCAGTCGGCGCTTGAAAGAGAGGTCGAATAGCTTGAGAAATCAATTTTGGTATCCATACCAAGGATGGTGATCCCGGCCAGGATAACACCGGTTATGGCCGCTCCTGAAATATATCCCGACGACATCAGAACCCCAGGCGAGAACTCAGCTTCTGAGGCCGAGCCTTTACGTTTCTTGTCGACCAGAGTACGGATAATTCCACCAGCCATAATCGGGGTCGATGTTGAGAGGGGAAGGTAAAGCCCCACCGCAAAGGGTAGGGAGGACACTCCCACAAGTTCCATTACCAGGGCCAGGAATATACCGATCAATACCAGCCCCCAGGGGAGTTTTTGAGTTAGAATGCCGTCAATTATCAGGCTGAACAGGCGCGCTTTGGGAGCGTCGAGCTTTTTAGTCGGTTGGCCGTTAAGGCTGGTTACGACTCCGGCAATACCGGGATCGACCAGATATTTAATATGATTGGACTCATCGACAAGATATTTACCGATACGAACATCGCCCACCTGCTCGGTTACATGCAACACTCGGTAGGTAATGCCATCGGGGGCTTTAAAGGTTTCCGGCTTTTCTGGCAAGCTGGCTGTGAAATTTTCGAAAGATACCGGGGCGATACTGGTGTAGGCGTTGTTGAAAAGTATCACCGTAAAGCCGATTACAAGGGCGCTGGAGATAACGCCAATCATAATCGCCAGCTGCTGATATTTGGGAGTGGACCCCACCAAAAAGCCGGTTTTGAGATCCTGGCTGATAGTACCGCCGTTGGAGGCTGCGATACAGACTATAGCCGCGGTGCATAGCGCCATAGCCCGGTAGGAGACACCGGTCCAGCCCGCCGCTAAAAAGAGAAGACAAGTAATAAGCAGGGTGGCCACGGTCATGCCCGAAATTGGATTCGACGAAGAGCCGATCTCACCAGTGATGCGGCTGGAGACGGTTACAAAGAAAAAGCCGAAAAGAACTATGAGTACTGCCGAGATAGCGTTGATATGCAGCACCGGCGCCAACCAGATTGCCAGAACTAATCCAAGTGAGCCGAAAACAACCACCCAAAGAGGTAAGTCGCGATCAGTTCTGAGTACAACCTCGCCGCTATTTTTGCCCGCGCGTGAATCGAGGAAAGACTTAAAGCCGCTTCGGAAAGCCGAGATGATAGTGGGGAAGGATTTGATGAGGCTGATTATCCCTCCGGTGGCCACCGCGCCCGCGCCGATATAAAGGACGTAAGCGTTACGGACCATATCGGGTGTCATATCTTTAATCAGGGTCGAGGCCGGGAACATGACGGTGCTGATATTTTCGCCGAAAATTTTAATTGCCGGTATCAAAATAAGGTAAGAGAGCACGCCTCCGGCCAGCATGTTGGCTGAGACTTGCGGGCCGATTATATATCCAACACCTAAAAGCTCGGGCGTAAGCTCGCCTGAAATCGAAGCACCTTTGAAAAACTTAAGCATCCGAGTGGGGACATCTGCCCAAAGCCGAAGACCAACGTTTACGAATTTATAAATGGCGCCGATACCAAATCCCAAAAAGACAGTTTTGGCGTTAGTTCCGCCTTCCTCGCCGACGATGAGAACATCGGCGCAGGCGGTACCCTCCGGATAAGTCAGCTTACCATGCTCTTTGACGATTAGCCCCTTCCGGAGAGGAATCATCATCAGAACTCCCAGAATACCGCCGAGAAGCGACATCCAGAGGATCGACATCATTTCCATATTCAGACCCAGGAGCAGGAAAACCGGCATGGTGGTGGCCACGCCAAAAGCAATTGACTCTCCGGCCGAACCCGTGGTTTGGACGATGTTGTTTTCCAGGATAGTTGATCGTCCCAAAACCCTGAACAGGGTGATCGAGAGAACCGCGATCGGGATCGAGGCGCTCACTGTCATACCGACTTTTAAGGCCAGATAGACCGAGGAGGCGGCAAAAATGATCCCCAAAATCGCCCCGATAAAAACCGCGCGGAAAGTGAATTCCTTCTGGTTTTCGTAAGGCCCGATATACGGTTTGAATTCAGTTTCTGACATCAGGCGACTCCAAGCGTTTCAAGTCCTATTTGGCATAACTATATTAAAACAAGGCGAATGGTGCAACCAATATCACCTGATGGGGCTAAATTATTTTGGAATTCGACGCTATTTGGAAAAATAAAAAATGCGCCGTTAAGATGCAGCATTTGCTTCATTCCGACGGCGCATGACAGAGGACATCTGTATCAATAAGGAATACTAGAACATAGGATTTTTATTTTACAGTTATCGTGCCGACCATCATCGGGTGAATGGCGCAATGATATGGGAATTTCCCCGATGTTTTGAAAACATATTGAAAACTCTTCCCGGGGTTAAACAAGGGGCTTTGAAACACTGTACTGCTATCCGAGTTGACCATGTGGGGGACATTGTCGGAGTTGAACCACTCAACGGTGTCGCCAACCGATATCGTAAGCTTGGCTGGGTTGTAAACCATATTCTTCATGCCCACAGTATGGAAATGAACGGAATGGGACGCCGCTTGTTTTTTGGGAGCCTTATTGGCCGCGCTGGCGCTGAAAAATATCCCTGAAGCAATAAAAATAATTCCAAGGGTTCGTATGCTTCTTTGTTGACAAAATCTGCTCATCGAATTCCTCCACACTTTAATGCTTCGTTGGGGCTGTACGTTTTCACTCATTTACTGGACCGTCACCGAACCCATCATCGATGGATGGACAATGCAATGATAGGCGAATCCTCCGGCTGCGGGGAAAATATGCTGAAACGTCTGTCCCGGGGTAAACTGTGCGCTTTGAAGCTCCGTGCCGGAATTTGAGGTTACCGTATGCGGCGCGCTGTCGTTATTGGTCCAGACAACCGTATCACCCATAGCGATAGGAAGACTGGCTGGGCTGAATGCGAAATTTTGTATGTTTACCGTATGATAACGTGTGGAATGAGCGGGGGGATTATTGTTTGGGCTGGTTGGGCTTTTATTGCTGCTGCATCCGGCGATAATAAAAGCCCCAACGACTGTAATGGTTAGAGCGTACCTGCTGATATTCATTCTTTGTATCTTCATAAATTCCTCCTGTTTGCATTCTCATTTCAATTATGATAATCAAACTCAATATTAAACGGGCAAGTTCCGGTATGGGTCCATATTTTATAGTCCAAAAGACGAAGGTAGGGAAGGTCTAGGCC
>DOTU01000068.1:0-476 GCA_003520965.1 Candidatus Zixiibacteriota bacterium | reverse complement strand
TTAAGATCGCCATTTGAGATTCAGCCCAAAGCGAGTATATTTACCAGATGATGGAAGATAATTTCGTAAACGGGGTGTTTCGGTGTTACAGATAGTAATCTATTTATCGATAGCCATACTTCTTGGCGGCACTATCTACAAGACCGTTAAGATTTCTCGGATGCCGATTCATCTACGATGGGATTTATATCCAATTCCTCACGAAAAGGGGAAAGCGCATTATGGTGGCTCGTATTACGAGGAGTCCAATTGGTGGACCAAGCCTGTTCATACCTCATTGTCAGCGGAAATAATGGAAATCAGTAAAGAGATTTTGGGGATCAAATCGCTTTATCGAAATAACAGAAAGCTATGGTATTTTTCTTATCCGTTTCATATTGGGCTTTATCTTTTGACGGCGCTTCTGGCGTTTCTATTTTTAAGTGCTATATCGAATCTTAGCGGAGTTGTTATTTCGGCTAATGCCCCCAATATTT
>DOTU01000336.1 GCA_003520965.1 Candidatus Zixiibacteriota bacterium | reverse complement strand
ACAGTTTGTAGAAATCACCGCGTTCTTGGATTGCACCTTATGTGGCAAGCAAGACAACGAGCAGTTCAAGTCGGTTACATCGATTAACTCAGATTATCAGAATATATATACCAAGAAAGCAAACAACATCAGCGGTAGTTTCGGTACCCAGGTTGATGTTGAAATCTTCGAGGTGGTGGGATGGTGACTCCAGTTAAGGGATTGGCTTTGATATCTGGTTCGGGCGGTTTGGGACGGACTACTATTGCGGTGAATCTGGCACATTTACTCGCTAAAGGCGGCCAGAAAGTGCTTTTGACAGATCTCAATTTTGGCTGGAGCGGCTTGAACAGATATGCCTCAACGTTGCCAAGTTTTGAGGATATTCTGGAATCGGATGGTGAGGCGGAAAAGATAGTTGCCAATACCGACGAAGGATTTGATCTGCTAACCTGTATCCCGCCCGACTTTCTCGAATTTGAAAACGATGATTTTAAAAAGCTGGCCTGGGTTTTAAGCCGCATTACGCCGGCATACGATCTGGTAATATATGATCCCCCATCGGGCGGTCATCCGTTATCGCTTCTGGCCGCGGGGATGTGCGATAGAGTAATGCTCTTTGCCAGGCCGGATGGGATGTCTTTTGGATCGTCGTACTGCCTTTTAAGATCGCTTCATATGGAAGGTATAAATTCGCGGGTGCGCGCAATATTCAATTTTTGCGAAACAGAAGATCATGCGGTGTCGCTAAAGACCAGGTTTGATCTGGCAACCGAGCGTTTTCTGGGATTCAAGGTTGAGAGTGGTGGATTTATCCTGCGTTCAGACGAGCTGTTTGATGGCGATTTTTTAACGGGCGAGCTCAGCTTCGCCTCGCAGAGTTTACTAAATCACCTGGATCTATCGGGCATTAAATCGTTGCAGGATGAAACAGATATTAATTCAGTTTTGAACACATTTCCCGACAGAATTAACCTAAGAAGATAATAGTATTGAGATTGCGATAACAGTGAGGGTTTACTAATGGCAAGTTTAGCAACATGGACTCGGTTTAAAGAAACCAAAGACGAGCAGGTAAGAACAAAATTACTATCCGATTATCTGCCGCTGGTAAAAAATGTGGCCGGTCGTCTGGCAGTTGGGTTTCCGAAATCGGTGGAAATTAACGACCTGGTTAATACCGGCGTGATCGGATTAATCGAGGCGTTCAATAATTTCGATCCGGGCCGCGGCGTTAAGTTCGAGACGTTTGCTGTTCCGAGAATCCGCGGAGCGATCCTTGACGAACTGAGAGCCTTAGACTGGGTACCGCGTTCCACCAGAGCCAAAGCCCGTAATCTCGATAAGGCTACAACCAAGCTTGAAAACGAGCTTGGCCGTGGACCGTCAGATGTGGAGTTGGCCAAGATCCTCAAGATTAGTATGGACGACCTTAATTACACCAAGAAAGATGTGAGTGTCACATCACTGGTCTCGCTTGATGAGCTTATCTGTCGCGAAGATGACAATCGGCAGGTGCCCCGAATCGAGACGGTTGAAAACACAACCACGGTCGATGTACTGGCGGATATGGAGAAGACTGAACTCCGCGTTTTCCTGATTCACGCTATCAGCAACTTGAGCGAGCAGGAGCGCCTGGTAGTCTCCCTTTATTATTATGAAGAATTGACTCTCAAGGAGATCGGCGAGATAATGCTTATCTCCGAGTCACGGGTTTCCCAGATACATACCAGAGCGGTCAATCGCCTGCGCGGAATGATAAGGGACAAATTCGCCATCTAACCAGGGCTTTCCGTCCTGGAACGTTGAGGGATATTATGCAAAATAGTTTTGTAATCGTCACAATTTTGATAATATGTAACTTCCTGATATTCTTGGCGCTAGCACTACTCATACTCAAAGTTCGGCGTCGCCAGTCCAGCTCCTCCTTCAAACAGATTGCCGTAGATATGGATTTTGAATCAATACAGGCAAGGGAGATGCCACCCAGGGCAACCGTGGAGAACCGTTCCGATACCGCTTGCTGCGGCAAATGCCAATCCCAAAAATCCAAATATGTCGCCGAATATTACGATGGGGACAAGATCATGCAGAAAAATGAGCTCTTGCCGATAGATTAAATGATGATAAATCTGGTGACCGAGAAAGCGAAAAATAGAAAGTGACGAAACAAACTTTTATTCAAAACCTGCCAGGCCTTTGGGAAAAGGTCATCCTAACTATCCAAAAGGAGGGGGAACAAGCCGAATTTGCCTCCCGCATCGAGGATATCAGGCAGGGTTCGTATGTCTTGGAAATGCCTATCAGACAAAACGGGAAAATTAGCTTAATCAAGGGAGATAATGTGGTAGTCACTTATAACAAGGCCGATTCTATTTACACATTTAAGGCCAGTATCCTCGACTTCTTCGAGGAGGATGGGGCGATGGCAATCGAGAAGAAATCTGAAGCCAGCCGGGTTCAGCGTCGCAAATTTTTAAGGCTCGATATTTCGGGCCGGTTGGCATTTCGATTTCTCGATAACGAATCTGAGCAGGTGAATGGCCTTGGCCCCGAATGTTTCGGGACTCTTCTAAACATCTCGGCTGGCGGGCTTCTTTTCGAGAGCACTAAAAGACTTGAAGCCGAATCACTTCTGCTACTCAGTTTCT
>DOTU01000107.1:2123-3163 GCA_003520965.1 Candidatus Zixiibacteriota bacterium | reverse complement strand
CCGTCGAAAGGGCGATACGAGAGGGATATTTCAGAACCATCGATCTCCGCCTTTGAGAGATTGACCGGCGTATATTTATCGCCAGCCCATCTGCGCCAGATGATGATGTCGTTATAGCGGGTATCGTAGTGCGATAATCTGATATCGCAGAGGCCATATCGCGCTGAGTGAAAATCAAGCCCGGTCTCATATCCTTGAGCTTTTTCAGGGCGAAGGTCAGGATTGGGCGTGGCAAAAACATCCTCTTTCCAGAATAGATCGGTTAAATCGGGTAACCGTCGGGTGCGGGAATATGAGAAATCAACGCCAAAATTATTGGTGCTGATTCTTATTCCGCCGGATGGTCCCCAAAAAATATCGCTGTTGCCACCAGCTTCTCGCTTAAGCCCGAGATTTATTGTTGCGGATTCGATAAACGATACAAATTTTGGAAGCGGGATATTTGTGCCTGCTCCGATGGTATTCAGCAATCTTTTACGTTGTCCAAAGGCTGAGGCTGGCCGGATATAATCGAAGCCTTTAAGTGATTCAAAACGCCAGGAGATATAAGTATCGAGCAGGCGTTTTCTGGAAAGACCGATCTTTAAATCACGGGCGCGCTCTTCAAATCTGGTTTTATAGGCGACAAAATTAGTCGGGGTCTGCGGTGAGTTGAAGGTGATATCTCGTGACGACAGGCCGCCCACAGCGCTAACAGAATATGCCACTCCCATGTCTTTTTCAAAGATCAAATAAATTTCACGTTCCAGGCTGTTTGATATTGCCTCCGGGGTGAGTTGAAATATGGGACCGGGCACACCCGCATTTCGCTTGAAGTAGCGGCCTTTAAAATCGAGCCTGGCGTTTTTTAGCGATGGGCTAACTCCACCGAAAAGGCTAAGATCGTGCGTGGAGTTGTTCAGGCGCGACTGGAGCGAGTCGCGAGGATCGCGGAACTGGAAATCGCCACGATTGTAGCTATCCTTAAGATCGAAGTTAATCCTCGCGGGAAGGCGTTGCGCCAGACCGAGTGAATATGATTCAAACCCAAAACTTCCACG
>DOTU01000107.1:0-1746 GCA_003520965.1 Candidatus Zixiibacteriota bacterium | reverse complement strand
ATTTAAGGGAATAGTTGAAATATCCCCCTGAGATGAGAGGGCCGAGTTCTGGATTCGCCCATCAAGCATGATGGCAACGGCGTTGGTCTGCGAGCCGCGCAAGCGGAGCAGCTTTTGAGTACCTGATTGGACCAACTCCAATTCTGGTAATCGATCAACAACGCGCTCGATTGAGCCAAGCTCTCCGCGGCTGCACTCCACGATAGTACGATTACCTTTTGATATTATAGTAATCTCGGAAGATTTTTTTAGGGTAATATCCTGGCCCGGTACGGTAATCGGATTAGTATCAAGGGGAACAGTAACATGAGTTGGATTAGCCGGATCGATATCTATAGCATAAGGCAACGATTGCGAGTAGCCTATCCGCTTGACGCCAAGCTGGTGTTGTCCGGAGGGGATATCTGTGAAATAGAAGGCGCCTAACTCGTCGGAGATAGCATATTTTCCCAAGTCCAAAAGATACAACAGAGCGCGAGGCACCGGATTACCGGTGGCCCGATCCACAACCTGGCCGTATAGCTTAATCTCCGACTGCGCCTGCGATATTGAAGCAGCCGTCAAAATAGAGAAAATAATGCTGACAATAAAAAACCGGCTTCGAGACGCCGGCGCGGGCTTTTTGTTTCCCATCCTCTGACCTCGAAGGTTGAGAATTTGCGATGGTATCCTGACTTTCGCAGTTCCGATAAATCGGACCCCGCCGCGCCTTCCGCCCAATTGGGTGTGGCATTTTGCGGCATTTAAGCGATTACAGTAGCGGGACTGTGGCGGATTTGCACCGCCTTCCCATCGGGGCCTTTTGGCCCTTGATTATTCTGAGAGCAATGTAGCAGGAGTACTGAGGGGCTGTCAAGCGAAATGCGAAAGTATTAATAAGAGGTTATGGTGTGATAAAGGAGAGCTGGGCACAATAATCTGCCGCAGGTGAATAAAATTGTGCCCCTACACAAATAGAATGAATAGTGATCTTGAAATAAACAGTTCATCGATTTACTAAATTCCACAATATAGAAAGCGGCGGGAATCTCAGTTCCCGCCGCACAATACGTATCTTACGGTAAGTTGGCATACCGGGAGGTATGCCAACCACATAAAAAGACTATTTCATCAAGGTCATACGTCGAATCTGGTATGAATCGCCAGCAGTAAGCCGGTAGAAATAGATACCGGATGAAACATGGCTGCCATCCCAGGTGACCGCGTGGCCGCCGGCGCTGTAGAATCCGTCGATAGGCTTATCGATCAGACGGCCGAGGATATCGTAAATTTCAAGCGTTACCGGGCCAGCTTCGGGAAGCTCGAAAGCGATCTGGGTTGTCGGGTTGAATGGGTTGGGATAGTTTTGTGCCAGCGAAAGTTTTCCAGGCAGTAGAGAAGGCTCATCAACAACCGAAACCGGCTGGTGTAAAAATTCAAGAGCAGCCGATAAGAAGTCGCTTAGATTATTGTAAAGATCGGGATATCTATCGGTCAAAGCTTCAATGCCAAAGCCCACAGTTATTGTGGTATAATTTGACACAACCCCAATGCAGGCAGTTTGGCCGGTGCGATAGGTCATTAGCACCTGTCCACCGGGATAAGCTGTAAGAGCGTCCTGAGAATACTGGTTGTAGCCGCCATCCATCCCGGTTGAGAGAAAGCCCATCCCTCCGAAAACGGTGCCGCTTTCTCCGTATTCGCGGTGTTCATTGGCGACTGTATCATATCCGACTTTAAGGTATTGATGCAGCAATATCGTGTCGT
>DOTU01000252.1:8774-8963 GCA_003520965.1 Candidatus Zixiibacteriota bacterium | reverse complement strand
TTGCCGGCAAAAATTAACGCCAGGACTGAGTTTCAAAATCCTGGCGTTTTTTATTTATTCGATTAATTACGGTAACTTTTTCATGCGGCCTTCGATTTTGCTCTGAATTGTTCCCGCATTCTCAACCGCTTCCAAAATCAATTGCGTCAAACCCATATCAGTTGATTTGATATCAACTATTTTGAGACC
>DOTU01000252.1:5463-8518 GCA_003520965.1 Candidatus Zixiibacteriota bacterium | reverse complement strand
AAATACTTTTCGGCGTTAGCATCGGCTACATAATCAATCGAACAGACGCTGTATATCTTACTCGTATCGACCGGGACACCGTTAACCGAGACCGAAGTAAGTTTGGGGTTATCGTTTTCCCCCTGCCAGACATACGATAGGCCGGCGATTTGAAGCGAGCCGTTATAACTGTCCTTTTCAAGCCCGACATTATGCCCGGCAATCTTTACAAGCTCGGCTCCGGTAAGATTGAAGGTAACAATTTTGTTATCGAACGGTAATATCTCGTAGATATCCATCTTCCGAACCGGCCCGGCATCGAGATTTTTCCTGATTCCTCCGGAGTTGAGGAAAGCGACATCGGTTTTCATCCGATTTTTCATAGCGTCGGCAAACCAGTCGCCGATATTCGACTCGGAGCGATATTGCGTTTCCCACCTGTCCTGAAGCTGGGCGATAACTACCGCATATTCCTTATCGATTACGGATTTAAAGCTGTCAACGAGGCCTGCAATTGTCGGATCAGGGGTAATACCGCTTACGTACATCGGGATAAGCTTACTCGCGTAGGCCATGACGCTATCCCCTGCTACTGTCAGATCAATTCGTCCGAGATTGCGGCAATTCGAGCCGGTCTGGGCGATGAGAACACCATTAACTCTCTCGAGCGTATCGAGACGGGTATGGCTGTGCCCTCCAACAATCAGGTCTATCCCTTTAACTGACTTCGCCAACTCACGATCGGGTTCGATACCTAAGTGCGAGAGAACTATGATGAGATCGGTTATTGAATCGATTTCACTTACATATTTCATGGCAGTTGAATAGGGATTTGTAGAATTATAACCTTCCAGTTTTTCAGGTGCAACCATACCAGCCATTGGATAATAAGTCAAACCAATTACCCCGACGCGCAATCCATTGATCTCGTAGATATGATATGGCTCATCGATGAATAGTTTTGGTTGCTTGGATTTTTCATCCATTTTCTCGAAATTAGCGCAGTAGACCGGAAATTTAGCCAGCTTCATCATACCGCGAAGATTATCAACGCCTTTATCGAAATCGTGATTGCCAAAAACCCAGCCCTGGTAACCGATTAAATCCATCATATGCATTAAGGCGCCGCCGTAGACACCCTGATATTTCATATCGCATATAAGGGTGCCGGTCATGAGATCGCCGGCGTCAAGAAGCAAGCTGTTGGGTGATTTGGCGCGCTCTTGTCTTACATAATAGTCGAGGGCTGTAAACCCGCCCACCATTGGCTTTTCTTTCTCCCAGGTGGCCACAGTCGGAAGATAAGCGCCATGCATATCGTTAGTATGTAGTATGGTTATCTTTGCCGGCGTCTGCTGGCCAAGACATGATACACCCAGCAACAAAACCGCGATAAGCGCAAGAATCAGTTTTTTTCTCATCTTATTCTCTCCGGTTACGATGAACGTAGCTCTACAGTTTTCTCAACCAACCTGTCAGGACATTGACATGCCCTTGCTCAAACTTAGCTAGAAATGAATAGAACTCGGATGCCGTATTGTCATCGACCTTATCAATTTGTGATTTATAGAAATCCCGTGCATCCTCTTCAAGCTCAATAGCCAATTTGAGGATTGCGTAAGAATCGTTGGTTTTGTCAAGTAGATCGAGCCTCTTCCGGTGAGCCTGAGCCATTTCCTCGGGAATCTCGGGCAAGCCCTCTTTTCTCATAATATCGTTATAGGTTACCCATTTCTCGGAGCGTACGAGACTATCGTATTCACCCTCGAGAGTCCAGTAGTGATCCTTCTCCTCGCTAGCGAGCTTGTTTAGAAGCTCGGAAAATTCGCGATGACTCACTCGTTCACCGGCCCGTTTATAGAAAACATAAGCTGCCAATTCGGCATTGATTCCCCTGGAAAGCGTATCAAGCGCTTGTTGGGTTGCCTCTTTCATCAGTAACTCCTTTGGGCAATAATTATCATAATATGAACCATTAATACGCCCCCAAGATAAGAGGAATGACTATTTTTGTCAACTGGCGTCGGATCTGTTTAAATTATTTATCCTGAAGTAAAAGGGACCTTGAAAATGGGAAATCCTAACGGTATATTAATACCAAGATGCAGACGCCATTCCGACGTTTGCCTTAACCTGATAAAAGGAGCATTACAGAGATGAAACTGCCGCGATTAGCATATAATATGATCAGCGCCGCAGGAGCCGTTATTGCAGCGGTAACCGCCATTCTAACCCTCTTCATGCTGGGAATCAGTTCTTTTGCAAATATTACTAACCCTTACCTTGGCGTTTTTATCTATATGATCCTGCCGCCGGTCTTTATTTTCGGCCTGCTCCTCATCCCCATAGGCATGTGGCGTGAATGGCGCCGATTCCAAAGAGGCGGAGAAATCGGCGAGTATCGGTGGCCATATATCGATCTCAATAAAAAAAGTCACCGCAACGCCTTCTTTATATTTATATCCTGCACCTTGATTTTCATTATTGCAGGTGCAGTTATCAGCTACCAGGCTTTCCATTTTACCGAATCGGTGAGATTTTGCGGCACGACCTGTCATAACGTAATGCAGCCCGAATATACAGCTTATCAGAATTCTCCTCATGCCAGAGTCCCCTGTACCGAGTGCCATGTTGGTTCGGGGGCGGGATGGTATACTAAATCAAAGCTTTCCGGGCTCTATCAGGTATATGCCGTGCTGACCAATGTTTATCCGCATCCGATACCAACACCCGTTAAAAATTTACGCCCGGCTCAACAGACCTGTGAACAATGTCACTGGCCACGGCAATTTTACGGCGCGCAGCAGAAGCAGTTTAATCACTATAAATACGATTCGACCAGCACATCCTGGCCGATCAATATGCTCATCAAAACCGGCGGAGGCGATCCCCGAACCGGGCAAGCCGCGGGAATTCATTGGCACATGAATATCGGGTTTCTGGTGGAATATATCGCGCGGGACGAGCGACGGCAGGAAATCCCCTGGGTACGCGTAACAAATAATGAAACTGGAAAGGTTACCGTTTATCAGGATCAGTCAAATCCGCTCCCCGCCGATTCAATTGCCCTGCTCAA
>DOTU01000252.1:3837-5136 GCA_003520965.1 Candidatus Zixiibacteriota bacterium | reverse complement strand
GATTATGCGATCGATCTGGCAATCACCACTGGACGAATCGATCGAAGCTTACCTGATATTAAAAGGGTCGCTGTGGAGGCGATGGCACAGGTATACAGTACCAATGATTCGGCGATGGCGGGTATCTCCGACGCTATCACCGGTTATTACCAGCAAAATCACGCTGAATTATACGATGCTAACCGGGACAAGATCGAAAAGGCTGTTAAGGCAACTCTGGATGAATTTTCGCACAATATCTTTCCGTTTATGAAAGTGCGCTGGTCGGAGTATCCGGCCAATATCGGCCATTTTTACAGCGTAGGATGTATGCGTTGTCATCTGGGAAATCACAAGAGTGAGGATGGTATAACCGTAACCCACGATTGCACAGCTTGCCATAACATATTAATGCAGGGCGGCACGGCCACTCAGTTTACGACTACCGAGCAAGGACTGGAATTCCAGCATCCCGAAGATATCGGTGACACCTGGAAAGAAAACGGCTGTTTCGAATGCCACAGCGGAGTGCAGCCATAAGAAAGAGTTATGAGTTATGAGTTCTGAGTTTCAAGTCAGAATAATATGATAATAAATGTGCCGTCAGGTGGCCTCACCTGACGGCTTTTTTGATAGTGAACTCGTTATGATTTGCTTTACTTGTCCAAAATCAGGCTTCCATCCCCAGTGATTTCATCTTCTTATAGAGATGGCTACGCTCCAGGCCTAATAGCTCAGCGGCCTTGGTCATATTACCACCGGCGCGAACGATGCATTTTGCAATATAATCCCGCTCGTATTGCTCAGAGGCCAGCTTTAAAGAGCCCAGGAATTCGCTTTCGACCAATTGCGGGAGATAAAGTTTGATTTCGTTAATATCGATTGTTTCGGTCTGGGAAAGGATGACGATCCGTTCAATATAATTCGCAAGTTCGCGAATATTACCCGGATAGTGATATCGTTCGAGAATTTCAATGGCGGATTTATCGAATTTTTTGGGCGGCCGTCCGGTTTTACGACAAAAAGAATCGGCGAAATATTGCACGAGAAGCGGTATATCCTCACGACGTTCGCGAAGAGGCAGTATTTCCACCAAAAGAACGGCCAACCGATAATAAAGATCCTCACGGAATTTACCTTCGGAGATCATTTTCTTGAGATCCTTATTCGTAGCCGAAAGAACCCGTACATCTATTACGATTTCGGCCGTTCCGCCAAGCCGAGTGATCTTCCCCTCCTCCACGGCGCGAAGAAGCTTGGCCTGGGTTTTGGCGGAGGTCTCCCCTATCTCGTCGAGGAAAAGTGTGCCGCCGGTAGCCA
>DOTU01000252.1:0-3515 GCA_003520965.1 Candidatus Zixiibacteriota bacterium | reverse complement strand
TCCGATTCAATCAACTCGTCCGGAAGCGCAGCGCAGTTGACTGCCACAAAGGGAGCTTTGGATCGCGGTGAATTGTCGTGAATCAAACGCGCTATAAGCTCTTTGCCGGTACCATTCTCCCCCGTGATCAGCACTCGGCTATCTTCAGGAGCGACACGAGCGATCGTCTTTTTGAGCGCTTTGATGGCCTGTGACTGACCAATCAGTCGACTTGATTCGCCAAGTTGTTCGCGTAATGTATCACGTTCGCTCTCAAGTTTTTTAAGGCGGGCGATATTATTTAAAATAACTTCGATCTTATCAAGCGACAGGGGCTTTTCCAGAAAATCATAAGCTCCTGATTTTACGGCGGTGACGGCGGTACCAATCTCAGCATGGCCGGAGATCATAACGCATTCGATTTGCGGATACCTGCGCTTGATCTGGGCTAATAGCTCAATACCGTCCCCATCGCCCAGCCAAACATCAAGCAAGGCCACATCGATTGTCTCCTCAATGGCCTTTTCTCCTGCCTTAGCGGAAGAGGCGGATACCACAATATGCCCCATTCGCTCCAGGGCAGAACCAACCGAGGAAAGGATATTGGGCTCGTCATCAACAATGAGAATCTTCATAACTCAATTCTGATACAAGGGAAGCTCGATCGTGGCCACAGTGCCACCGATGGCTTGATCGGCGATCTTGATTTTACCGTCATGCTCGCTGACTATCTTCTTAACAATCACCAGACCCAATCCCGAACCACCGGATTTAGTAGTAAGATACGGCGTAAATAGATTTTCTCTGACACTTGGGGCCAGGCCGGGGCCGTTATCTGAGATAATCAATATAGCATATTTATCTGCCTGTACGGTTTTGATACCAACGTGGCCGGTTGAGGGTATCGCTTCAAGAGCGTTTTTAACAAGGTTGACGAGAGCGCGCTTGATCTGGTCCCTATCAGCCATTACCGGCAGGCTTTTTTTCGTTAAAGTAATATCGATTGTGCCATGCTCGACAAGCTTGGAAAAGATAGGTATGGCCGTATTGACTATATCATTAAGATCATCCTTTGCCAATCGGGGCGATGGGAATTTAGCGAACTCCGAGAATTCATCAACAATACGAGTCAGCGAATTAACCTCCTCAAGCACGGTCTTGGTTGACTGCCCGAAGGCTGCGGCGAAATTAGGATCGGAGGCGTCATAGGCACGTCGGAGATCCTCTATAGCGATCCGAATCGGAGTCAGGGGATTTTTTATCTCATGAGCTACTTTTCTGGCCATCATGGAGAATGCCGCAATCCGCTCGCTTTCGATAAGCTTGCGGCGGTAATCCTCGAGATCGGAGGCCATATCGTTGAATGTATCGATCAGATTGGCAAGCTCCCCTCGACCCGCGTAGCTGACCCTGGCGGTGAAATCGCCGGATGCCAGTCTATCGGCGGCCCAGGTTAAGCCCTCGATAGGGCGGGTAAATCCTGAGGAGAGGAAAAAACCGAATATCAGGGCTAGTATCAGGCCGCCCAGGGCAAAGCCGCCATAGATGATGCGCATGTTATCGAAAAGAATATCGAGGTCCTGAGTTGATACGCCCATCAGGAGATCGGCAATTTTATTACCTGAATAATCTTTTAAGGGATATCTCGAAAAGGTATACCAGAGCCCCTGAAGCTTGGTGCGAAACGTTTGTTTATCCTGAAGGTACATCGCAACCTCATCCCCCTGGCCGGCGATGGCTTTTGCCAGCAGCAGGTCGCCCTCGACCAGCATAATCTCCGCGCCTGAGAGGTCTCGCAGGTGACGGCAGAAATCTTCATCGAGGGAAATACCACCAGCGATCACCCCGATAAGTTGACGATTTTCGAACCAGATCGGAGTTAGGGATAAGACGGTAAGGATATCTTCACCGCTATCACGAATCTTGGCTAATGATTGTACCTTTTGCCCCTTTAGAGCCTCGGCAAAAACAGCATCATTCGAAATGTCATCCCCAAACAACCCGGGATCATGTCCGCGAGCCAAAACCTTGCCGTCGGGAGAAATGATCGCCAGATAATCCAGGTTTAATAGTTGCTTGGTATCACCTGCAAAATCAATTAACCCTTCCTGATCTATATAGCCGGTTTCGTCTTTAACCAATAGGAAGCGAGTCAGAGTCGGATCGTTGGCCAACTGCTCCATTTGGGAAAGGGTCGATTTTCCAATCCGCTCGTATGAGCTTACAGCGCCTCCGTAAACGGTGTTCAGCTTCATATCCACGAGCGATTGCCTCTGGCGATTGGCATAAACGGACATCGATACAAACACCGCCAAAAGGGGCAGAACTGCGGCTAATATCAACAAGAGTATTATGCGAATTCTAAGCTTCATACATTAACAATTCGATACTGAATTATCTTTCCACCTCGATAAAAACGCTGCGCAAATCGAGATAACCCGAACGCTCCCCAACGATCCCGGAGATATCAGCCTTAGCGAAAATGGAAAGATGAGGCTGGTAAAGAAATACTACCGGCGGAGAAAAAGCGATCGATTGCGCTAAACCGGAGGCAATGCTTAATCGCCGGTCAGGATCGATCTCCGAACGCAAATTATCGAGAAATACCTGAGTTGCCTCGTCATCATAATGCAGGAAATTTGTTTCCCCTGAAAGAGCGCTGCTGAGAAGTGGATAAAACATGCAATCGGTATTATTAGATACCGGAATATAAGTGGTCAGATAGAGATCAATATCATTTAAAGTCCTGGGAACAACCGGGAGTCCGAGATTAATTTTTTTCTCGATAATCTTAAATCCCCGGTTTTGAAGCTGCCCCTCGAGATATCGCGCGACCTTGCCAAGAATTGAATAGGACGAATCGACATATAGAGTAAGCGTTTTCGTAGAAGATATTACCTTATCGAGATAATAAGCTGCGGAATCGGGCATGAATGGATCGTAAAGGGGAAAACTCATGCTTTCAGAGAGCTTGATAGTAGGCTGCGCTGCCGAGCCGCCGAGGATGGCGCGAATTATCGAACCTCTGTCCAACAGGAACGACATGGCCCGGCCGAAATCCTGTCCGGCCTGAAAGCCATGCTGATTGTTCAAGCCAAGTATTACATATGTATCGGTAATGCTATTTTGTGATGAGTAATTTCCCCTGGCGATAAATTTCGGAGGGGGTTCTCCTAAAAGGGTAATAAGATCGAGTTTGCCCAACTCAAAGGCCAGGCCCGCTTCCTCGGTGTTTGTATAATGAACAAATCTAAGGCTATCAAGAAAAGCATCTGGGCTACCGGGATTGCTTGGTTCCAAAACCAAACCTGACGGGTCACTCCATTTCATTCGATATGGCCCAACTCCAATGACATTTGTTCCGGTAGAGATATTCCCGGGTTTGGGAATGATATATCCACCCGGCTCGGCCAGATAATCCTCGAACGCGGGAAATGGCCGGCGAAGCGTTATAGCGATAGTCTCATCATTAATAATATATATACCGGCAATCTCATTTTTGAGTCCGTTCCTGAAATCCTCCGCTCCTGCTATTT
>DOTU01000320.1:3415-5045 GCA_003520965.1 Candidatus Zixiibacteriota bacterium | reverse complement strand
TCGCAAGCCTTAGGCCCATTTGATAAAGTCCTTCTATACTGCGGCGCTGGCTCTCCCCAATTCCAGGATAAAACCACGGCGTCCGCTAATACCACAACAGGTGATATTTTCCATTCCTCATCGCAGGGTTTGCTCGATGAAATCGGCGACTGTCTCTATCTGGGAAAGCAATCGAAATTCTTCTGTGCGGCGATTATCCTCTCCACTTCCGGGACAGGTGGGAGCGTTATTTGGGAGTATTTCAACGGAATTGATTGGATACAGTTCACGCCCGATTCCGGAAGTTGCAATTTCGATTCCCCCGATATTATCGCCTATTTCTGGCAGGACGCGATCTCAGTACCGGCAGGCTGGCAGGTGGGGGCAGTCAACGGTATATCCGCTTATTGGGTGCGGGCGAGAGTAGCGAGTGGCTTTGCAGTAAATCCTGTAGGTACTCAGCTATTAGCGGCAACCAAAATCGATGATCTGGCTTTGGCCGAGGAGGTCGCATGAATTTGACATTCGATTACCTCACCGGAAACCGCAAATGGTTGGTTCGCGATCTGGTTGTCTGGGGTGATGCCGGCTCCCTCGATACAGCTCTGCTGGCTACTGAGAACAACCCGTCATCCAACAGACTGATTGTATTGCGTGAACTTTGTGGCGCCCAGGCGCAGGTGATAGAATTTGCCGATCTGATGGACCACCGCGGTAACGCTCTTCCCGCGGCAATCAACAACGCCGAGATCATTATCATCCCCAAAAGTGAGAATGACTGTTTCGTCGTCGGCTCAATTGGTGAATCCTCGTTTCGGTTAGCCAAATCATCTGGGGCCTCGGCCGACATTCTTGTGGATCTTCTAATAATGGAGATGAATTAAATGCCATTTACAACCAATGAAATCGTAAAGAAGCATATTCTCGATCACCATATCGGTTCAACTATTGTTCAAAACGAACAGCTGCAGTTTTCCGCTACTGAACCGGCCCAGCTTCAAAAGCGGATGATTCTGGCGTCATCCGAAACTGTCAAGGCTAAAGAGCAAAATATTCCCACCAGAGAGGATCTCAATTTTGCCGGCGGTGACGAGGTCTTCCTCGGCCATCAAAAACTGATTCCGGATTCGGTGGTTGTGGCCAGCGATAGTTCGCTGGGCCGGGTTTTTTTGGAAAATATCGATTACCACATTGATTACAGCAGAGGTATGATCCGCCGTCTGCAATCGGGCGGAATCATACCGGGACCGCAAGTGGTCGTTTGGTATCTTTTCTACAGAGTTTATCAGCGAGGTGTCGATTACGATATCGATTACCAGACCGGAATACTCAAGCGCCGTTCCTCAGGCGATATCGAATCCGACCAATGGACGCTGGTGGATTACGTCGCCGAATATGGCAGCCTGGATGATGATTCGATTGATAACGCCATAACCGAGGCTAACAGCCAGATTCTCTCCTTTATCGACGAGGCTTACCGTGAATCAGCCGATCACGGTCTGGTGATGGCGGAGACCTATCTGGCTGTCTCGATAATCGGTCGTATCAGAGCTATGGAATCGATCTCACCGTCGAGAGGCAAGACCTCGGGAAGCGACGCCGATTCCTGGTCGGCCATTTCAGAAATGTACCGCAAGGAGGCTTTCAATAT
>DOTU01000320.1:0-3107 GCA_003520965.1 Candidatus Zixiibacteriota bacterium | reverse complement strand
GATACCTATGAAAAATAGAGGGAAACATAATAAGGCAATTCGTATCTGTTTGTTGACTTTGCTGTTTACGGCGACTTCAACACCGATGATATTTGGTTCCGATACGGGTTGGCATTACCCGCAAAGCTACTCAGTCAGCGGGAATTCGCGTTGGGAAAATCCTGCAAACATTCTAACCTGCAACAGCGCCAACGCCTATCAAATGGGGCTTGATATTGAAGATACGCTGTCTACTTCGAATTATGGTTTTAGCCTGCCAGCAGGTGCAATCATAGACAGTTTGTGGTCCAGATATACCGGTAACGGCTCAACCGATGGGGAAGAGGTGGTTATTAGAATCGGTTATATTGCCGGTTCAGACCGGAGCGCCGGATCTCCGTTTTATCTTTCAAGCGTGGCCCGATCCGATAGCGCTCATCTGATTAACTTCGATCCAGGTATTATTAACGTAACCTGTGTGAATTCAACTGCGTTCGGTCTCTTTGCGGTTACCATGGGAGATGAGTGGTTAACCGATACTTACCTCGATTGCCTGGCCATCAAAGTATTCTACCGCGGGCAGATTTCATCGCCACGCCGCCAACGGATAATCAAAATGGAGGATGAATGAAAA
Organism: Candidatus Zixiibacteriota bacterium; assembly: GCA_003520965.1. GTDB lineage: Bacteria > Zixibacteria > MSB-5A5 > UBA10806 > UBA10806 > UBA10806. The sequence continues at coordinate 2,494 of DOTU01000320.1, read as the reverse complement.
GGATACTTCTCGTTCTTTCATTATTGTCGTCAACAACCTGGGCCGGCCTGATTTTCGACAACAGTACCGGACAGAAAAACGATACACTGGTAGTTCAGTTCTGTATGGTCGATTCGCAAGGGCTTGATTATGCTGTTTGGGATACCGCTTATATAAAGCAGTGTTTCGGGAGCGCTGCGTTCAAGGAGGTTACGCTTACAACTCCGACCAATTACGATATCGGTAACTCCTGGCCGGCTACCACAATGTTTGAGTGGCGCTCTCGCGCCTCCGATAGCCTGGGGCATACCGGGGCTTATACCTGGTGGGCATTGGTGACCAAAAACTACAATGGTAAGCGGGTCCGGCAGATGAATAGGGGATGGTACTATGTGAACGATGATCCCATTGAGGACTTGTTAGTGGCATCCGATACTGCCCTCAACGCCCCACTATTTCGACTGCGAAAGGTATATGATTTTACCGATGGCGATGGACAGGAGGGCATTGACGCCGATATTTCGTCGTTATCCATATCGGGGGGCGGCAGTGAGGCCTGCACTCTTTTCGTTCGACAAAACGGTACTGCTCCGATTCAGGGAGCAAAGGTCGTTATAAGATCATTGGATCAAACAGCCACCAGGGTTCCCGGATTATCTACCGATATTAATGGCCGCCGATTCGTCGAGCTTGATCCAGCTTCGTATTACCTTTCAATCACTGCCAATAACTACGTTCCGATAAGTGAAACGCTTGCGGTGCACAAAGATTCTACCTGGCTAATAAGTATGACGCTGTTCGACCCGGGAAACGCCGCTTCCCCCGACCTGTGCCGGGTTTACGGTTGGGTTTATGATATCGGAGGGGAGAATCTTGCGGATGTTACAGTCTCTGCTGAGATACCAACCGATTACCAACCGGTAAAATTCGGTAATGTGATTATTACTCCCTTTAAAAAATTCGCGAAAAGCGATTCGGCTGGCTACTGGCAGATCGATCTTTTTCCCAATAGTGTTCTTTCCAGAACAGACTCGAAATATCAATTTACGATTGAGTACCCATCAGGGGTGATTATGAAATCAAAGATCGCTGTGCCGGATTCCGTTAGCTGGCAATACCGGTGAAAATAGATGAACCGGGGGCAGACGAATGCGTCTGCCGCCCAAAATAGCGAGTGGTGTCGGTCTCCGAACCCGACACCATAATCGGTTAGGTTCGGGGACCTGACCGCACAAACAAAATATCAAATGGAGGATTAAATGTTCTACCAACTATGTCTGATAAATCCGATTCAGGCCGGAGTCTTTTCCTGGCTGGGCGGCTTGCTTACCGATAAAACATTGGCGGCTCTGGGAGCGATACTGATGATCTATATAGGTATTTTAGTTAAAAAGTATCTGCTGCCCCTTTTGGCTGTCCAACACAATCGCGAGGTGGCGGAGTATATCCTGGTGATCGCCGATGATGTCACCGATTATTTCCGGTTGAAGTTCCCGTCAGCGCATTGGTCGGTCTGGCTGGATCGCGCGGTCGATCGCATCATCGAGATCACCGGTGTGGGACGAGAGACCGCCGATAGAGTTGCCCGGGCCGCAGTAGCCAGGAAAAATGATGCCGTTTCCCAATCAAAAGCCAATCAAATTGCGGCACCAACAAACCCATAGCCGGATTTAAGATGAGGTTTTTGATCCGGTAAAAACGATAAATGGGTTATTAATATAGGGCGAGTCGGAGGACTCGCCCTTAAGAGCCATTAACGTTGAAATCAATATTGTCGATGATTTGGCCGCAAAGTGCTATTTTTTGTTAATATTGGCTGCTCTTAACCTATCGCATAGCATTACGTTACAGATATATTACGAATAACATTGACTTTGAAGGGGCTTTGTGCTATCGTTCCGTCGTAAACATATCTCCCCAATTAAGTTTTCTCAAGACTTGATTAGTTTTCATCCCTTGTCAAAATGTTAATCTGGAGACGATCAGCGCGATTATGCGCATTAATTATTTGATTCTTGCCAAAGTCTCCCCCAGGGTTGAAACAAGTAGCAAGGAAAAGGAGAAACGATGAAGTTATACATCGGAAATCTATCTCGCGAAACAGCGGAAGGCGATCTTCGCCAGGCGTTTGAAGCTCATGGCCAGGTTGTATCTGCAACTATCATAAAAGATAAGTTCAGCGGCGATTCCAAGGGTTTCGGATTTGTGGAAATGTCCTCAAAGGCCGAGGGCGAAGCTGCCATCAGCGGCCTAAACGGCAAAGAGCTAAACGGTCGTACTTTGAACGTTAGCGAGGCTCGTCCACGCACCGAGAACCGCGGCAACATGGGCCGTTCTCGCTATTAAGCACTAAGAGATAAGCCTGCGGCGTTGGCCGTTGGTGAAAATAAATGGCGCGATGTTCACGAATATTGCGCCATTTTTATTTGTTTGGAAAAAGTAAAGGCGGCCCCGAATGAGACCGCCTTTTATAATTACACTACCAAATTGGTTATTTCTGTCCGACCTCTTTTTC
>DOTU01000339.1:3150-4360 GCA_003520965.1 Candidatus Zixiibacteriota bacterium | reverse complement strand
AAAATTGAAACGGTCACTTCTAATATTCTCTATGTGCGCTTCTTAGGTGATCGCCGCAACATCGAAACCGATTTTTCCCACGTCCAGATCGACCGTGAGAAAAACCTTGATGAATGGCAGCGGATCGTCCGGGCGCTCGAAGAAAAAGTTGATGATTTCTACGGCTATTTCAACAATCACTATTCCGGCTTTGCACCTGAGACCGCTACCCAATTCAGGGATTTGATTACCAAAGCCTCCCGGCAATCGTCTGTGATAAGCTGATCAAGTATCATATGCGTAATATCTTATCCTGGCGGACAATCCGGGCAACCACGCGGCGGGCCTGAACGGCCCTTAAAATAATTCACCAGATAAGAAACATCCAGCCCATTAAATAAACAACTGCCATTGGCATCAGCAGCTACATATACGATGCCATTTGAGCCGCATTCGCAAGTGCTTGGAGGCGGATTGGGGCCGCCTTTAAGATACCTGATCATATAAACCACGTCAATTCCACTTGTAATATGATCGCCGTTAGCATCGCCGGGCTGATAAAAACAATTCCCGGGCCCGCCAACCGTGGATTTTAATGAAATTAGTGACGAGCCATCCGCTACAACGATATATCCGCCCGTACTAACGCCAATTCCATTGACATGATCTGGCGTATCGAAACTGCCCTCCATCGTCGGGAATTCGGGATTACCAATATTAATTTGCTTAACTCCCAGGTATCCATCGCCGACATATGCGAAATTCCCTTTGATCCATAAACATGACGCATTTTGCAGTGAATCATAACTCCCGGCATACACAGGGTTCGATGGTATTGAAATATTAATAATCTGCAACGAGTAGGTATCGGCAATATAAGCATAGGGTCGTGAAATCTTTACTGCATGGGTATTGCCCGGAGTATTGTAATAACCAGCCAAGGTCGGGTTAGCGGGATTTGAAATGTTGAGGATGAATAGCCCTGCGCTGAGGTCTGCTACATAGGCATAACTACCTACAACCGCAACATCTGAAACCAATCCCGGAGTTCTAAACTCCGCGATAATGATTGGACCATCCGGGTTTGAAATATCAATTATCTGAAGTCCCGAATCGCTGTCGGCAACATAGGCGTAATTTCCCTGAGCTGACAAGCCAATGGCGAAGCTGGGAGTATTAATCACTTCCCGCAGTGTCGGATTGACCTGGTTGGTGACATCCACAATTTGAA
>DOTU01000339.1:0-2820 GCA_003520965.1 Candidatus Zixiibacteriota bacterium | reverse complement strand
GGTGTATCAATCTGCGAAATCAACCGTGGATTACGAATAAACGAGATATCGACAATTTGCAGCCCTGAGTTTCCGCTGGCAACATAGGCGTAATAGTTATCCAGAGAAACCCCTTCTGCATAATCTGGTGTATCATAGCTTCCTGTAAGAATTGGCTCGATAGGATTGGATATATCAACTGACTTAAGGCCAGCCGTGTAGTTTGCTATAAACGCGTTCTGCCCGGAAACAACCACCTTCAGCGCACCAGGGGATTCGAAACTTCCCACGATTACCGGCTCTGAGCGGTTTTCAATGTTCACTACTTTCAACCCATCGAGTTTGTCAGCCAGATAGGCGTAATTCCCATCAATATAAAGGCCTGTAACTTGTCCCGCTGTTTGAATCGTCCCAATCCGTATTGGAGTTATCGGATTGGAGATATCAACTATCTGCATCCCTGACGCGTAATCGGCGATATATGCATAACTCCCGATGACATCAACGTCGTATGCGTAACCCGGCGTATCATAGTTTCCCACCATTACCGGTTGTGCAGGATCAGATACATTGATAATCTCAATCCCCGAAACCCAATCGGCGATATAAACCAGGCTATCCTTAATAAACGTGTTCAGGGCAAAACCGGGAGTATCATACGACGAGATAAGCACAGGATTAGACGTATTGGAGATATCGATAATCTGGAGCCCGTCAAAATGGCTAGCCAGGTAGGCATAGTTTCCGGAGACACATACTCCGCTTCCGATTCCTGGTGTGGTGATCTCTCCTGTTAATGTAGGGTTTGCCGGGTTACCGATATCGAAGATTTTCAGCCCGGAATATGATACGCTTAAGTAGGCAAAATTACTGTCAACATCAATTCCGGTACCTTCTCCCTGACAAAACGCTTGGCCCACAAATGTTGGATGGGATGGATTACTGATGTTTATAATCATCAGGCCATCCTCCATGACACAATAAGCATAATCACCCGAGATTTTCAGATCGATAACGCGGGTCCAGAGCGTCGAACCCATATATTCGATATTTTGCGCGAAAATATCGTTGATAATTCCGAAAGCTGATATAACAAGAATTGTCGTTATAAAACTTTTATAAGCGGAATGACTAAAACTACTCATCCCCAGCAGTTGTCTCCCAAACTCAATGTTGCGCTCAAAAAGCGATCATTCTATATCATAATAACTACCATTAATAAGTGAGTGTTGTCAAGGACTATCCCAATTGCATCCAAGAGTCCCGACATTTATAACTATAATCTTGTTGTTTCTGTTCCACCTTCCGTCCCCAAGCCTATTGTAGAATTTCAATTGATATTATATATTGCATAAGTAACAAGTCCTGGTTTTGTCGGTAAACACGGATTTGGAGAATCGGTCACAAAAGAAATATTTGCAAATGTCAATCTTAGATAAATTCAAATCCGGCGATCCCGTGGCTCTGGCTCGGATAATCTCCCATATCGAAAACCGCGGGCCGGAGACCGAGAAAATCTTAGCCGAGATCTACCCCAAAACCGGACGAGCGCATACGGTCGGTATCACCGGGCCGCCTGGCGCCGGGAAATCAACGATTGTCGATAAGCTCTGCGCCCTCTATCTGGAGCGCGGCCAGACTGTAGGTATCATCGCGGTCGATCCCTCATCCCCGTTCACCGGCGGCGCGCTTCTCGGTGACCGCATCCGCATGCAGGATTTGGCAGTCAACCCCAACGTTTTCATCCGCAGCATGGCCACCCGCGGCTCCACCGGCGGGCTGGCCTTAGCCACCACCGAGGTTATCCGCGCCCTTGACGCTTTCGGCAAAGAATTCATTCTCGTTGAAACCGTTGGCGTCGGCCAGGTGGAGCTTGACGTGGCCGAGGCCTGCGACACGACTGTTGTAGTTCTGGTGCCCGAATCGGGCGACTCAATCCAGGCCATGAAAGCTGGTCTGATGGAGATCGCTGATATCTTCGTGGTCAATAAAGCAGATCGCGAGGGCGCTCAGCGGCTCGTTTCGGAGCTGAATATGATGGTTGATGTCAAACGTGATAAAGCCGGACGAGACCTACCTGTAGTATCTACACAGGCCACCAATAATGGCGGTGTAGCGGAATTGCTGACTAAAATCGACGCCGAATATGAGCGGCTTAAAGTGGGCGATAATTTCAAGCAGCACCGTAAAAAGATGATCCGTTACGATATCATCAAGACGATTGAGCATCGATTCAAAAGCCGCCTTCTCGATGAGATTCTACCGAACGAGAAACTCGATCAATTCGTAGAAAAGATATATGCCGGTCAGGGCAATCCTTATGATCTGGCTCAAAAGATAATAGATAACCTTAAGTGAGGGATTTTATGGATAAACCGAAGAAAGAGCAATCTGACGCTCTCGCCAAATGGCAGAAGGAATATGAGGAATCCGGTTCAGAGAAAAAGAAGTTTATGACTGTTTCCTCCAAGCCGATTAAGCCGCTCTACACCCCCCATGATTCCGCTGAAATCGATTTTGATCGAGATATCGGTTACCCCGGTCAATATCCATATACTCGCGGTGTGCACGCCTCGATGTATCGCCGTAAGAGCTGGACCATGCGCCAGTTTTCGGGATTTGGCGCTCCTAAGCAAACCAACGAGCGCTATCATTTCTTGCTCAAGGCCGGAACTATGGGCTTATCGGTTGCTTTCGATCTGCCAACTTTGATGGGTTATGATTCCGACTCCCCCCGCTCGGTCGGAGAAGTCGGTGTCTGCGGCGTGGCAGTTGACACCCTTAAGGATATGGAGATCATCTTTGAAGGTATCGACCTCTCCAAAATCTCAACTTCGATGA
>DOTU01000203.1:2306-9542 GCA_003520965.1 Candidatus Zixiibacteriota bacterium | reverse complement strand
TTTGGGCAACTAACACCTGAGCAGCTTAAGCTTAAGGAGGAGTTCCTAAAGCAGAGACAAACCAGCACCGACCCCGCACAAACCAATCTTATCGAGCAGTATAAAAGCCCGGTTGAACTTAATAATCAATCGGATGATTTTTATACGCCGGCTGATGGAAGCGTCCCGTCGGCGAAAATTGCAAGCGATTCAACTAAACAGCAGGCCATAACGGATGGCGATCTCAAGATATTCGGCTATAATCTTTTTGACGGTACCCCTGAGAGTTTCTCTCCAATATTGGAAGCTACGCCACCGCCAGACTACAAGATTGGTCCCGGAGATAATGTTTTAGTCAATATCTGGGGCCGCGTTGATATGCAACTTGATCTTACGGTTGATCGCGAAGGAAAAGTCTTTATCCCGAAAGCAGGCGAGATATCGGCCTGGGGCATAACGCTCGATCAATTTAAGGAGCTTGTTGGCTCGCGGCTTTCCGCTATCTACAGCGGCTATGAATTTTCGGTGACACTGGGTAAGATTCGGCGCATCAAAGTATTCGTTTATGGTGAGGTTAAAAGGCCGGGTGGCTATACGACATCATCGTTGGCCACCTTGTTTAACGCTCTCTATCTGGCGGGCGGCCCTACTTCAACGGGTAGCCTGCGAAATATAAGGCATATCAGAAACAGCAAAGTTGCCGCACAAATAGATCTCTACCGCTTCTTGATAGATGGAGACAATTCGCAAGACAGCAAGCTTGAATCGGGCGACGTTATATTCGTTCCGGTGAGCGGGCCACTGGTTCAAATTTCAGGGCAGGTCAAACGCCCGGCAATCTATGAGCTGGCTCAAAACGAGAAAATAAGCGATCTGATCGCTCTCGCCGGGGGCACCACCGCCGAGGCCTTTTTGGAAATGGTCAGTGTGGACAGGGTGGGGAAAGAAGATAGCCGCGTTATTGAGGATGTTGATCTTTCCGAGAAGACTAAGATGTCCAATCCCCACGCATTCGCTAAATCTGATCTGATGCTTAAAGATGGCGACAGATTAAAGATACCCTCGGTGTACGAACTGAGGAAAAATACCGTTAAGCTCATGGGCAATGTAAAACATCCTGGAGTTTTCGGCCTGTCAGATTCGATGAGGGTTTCAGATCTTATTGGTCACGGCGATCAGTTCCGGCGCGATACATATACCGAACGGGCCAATCTCTTCCGTACCTTCCCCGATCAAAGCCGCCAGGTTTTTTCCGTGAACCTCGATGAAGTTCTTTCCGGAACCGATTCCACAAATTACCTCCTCATGGATAAAGATAGCCTGGTCATCTATTCTCAAAACGACATCAGGCGCGATATGAAAGTGACAATTTCGGGCGCGGTTAAACGTCCCGGGTCTTATGAATATTTCGAGAATATGAGGCTTTCGGATTTAATCTTTTTGGGCGGAAATCCGCTTAAACAATCATACCTCCTGCAAGCCGAGGTTGCCCGCGTGGTTCCGGGAAGGCCGGCGCAAATTCTTCACGCTAATCTCGACAAAGTACTAACTGAAAGAGACTCTTCGGAAGATATACTTCTCGCCGAGGATGATATAGTATTTATCCGCACCATTCCTCGCTGGAGACTTGATAACAATGTTAGTATCGATGGCGAAATCATGTTTCCCGGTACTTATGAAATTACTAAAGATGATGAAAGGCTCAGCGATCTGATTAAACGCTGTGGTGGCTTTACTCCCGAAGCCTTTCCAAGGGGACTTGTCTTTGAGCGTCCCACAATCTCAGACGAGGTGGAAAAACGGCAGGCTCGCAACATTTTAGCCTCAACGGAACTGACCATTTTAGACAGCTTAAATCGTCCTCTTCCTAAGCTCGATCAGACCCTGGATATCAAGGGAGCTAACCGGATAATTATTAACGCCGAAGATGCGCTTAAAAAGCCCGGTAGCTCAGATGATATTGTTCTTGAGCGCGGCGATCGAATTTATATCCCCACCAAACCAGTCGGGGTTCAAGTCTTGGGGGCGGTAGCATACAACGGAACCGTGGTCTTTAAAAAAGGCGAAAAGGCTAAATATTTCATTAGGGCCAGCGGAGGTTTTTCTAACAACGCCGACAAAAAGCAAACTCGTTTGGCTAAAGCGGATGGACGAATCCTGGCGGGGGGACAAGCCTTTGGAGCCAAGGTTGAAATCGGCGATATGGTCATCGTACCTCAAAAGCTTAAGCGTGAAAAAGGTCATTTTCTTTCTATGACGGCAATTACGGCAATCGCCAGTTCGGCTCTCTCAGCTTACATCATCGTTACCAGGGTGAAATGATTATGGATAAGATAACCATCAAAGCCGTTCCAATTGAAAAGTCATCCCCTTTTTGGGAATCGTTTGTTCTCCCGATTCTAAAATATAAAAGGATGACTTATTTCGTTGTCTCGATTACAGTCCTATCTACATTAACGATCTGTCTTCTACTTAAGAATCAATACACATCCAGCGCCTCAATTCTGCCTACCGGGGCATCAGGAATCTCTTCAGAGCTAAAAGACCTCGCGGCCGGCTCGCTTGGCGAACTTGGCCTGGGATCATCAAACGAAGCTCCCGAAAACTCGTCAGCTCTTTTTCCGAACGTACTGAACAGCCGCCTGATATCAGAGAAAATTCTTAAGCGTACCTACTCTTTTAACTATAAGTCTAAACCAATATCCCTTACGCTCGAGGATTATATCGGGCAATCAAATCTGGACCGGACAATAAGGAAACTTAGCAAGCTGGTTGATATTTCAACCGATAAAAAAACCGGTGTTATTTCTCTTTCAGTAACTACTGAGTACCCCGAGTTTTCGGCTGCTATAGTGCACGCTTATTTAGAAGAGCTTGACGATTACAATATTCATCATCGTCAATCGACAGCCTCTGAAAATGAAAAGTTTACAGCCCGGCGGCTTGAAGAAATCAAATTAGAGCTGGCAGCGGCCGAGGATACCCTGAGATCATTCAAGCAGGCCAATTTGAACTACTTGGTCTCAAGCGATCCATTGCTTCAGCTTGAACTTTCCCGTTTGCAGCGCGAACTTGATCTCAAGGCATCACTTTATCTTACCCTGGCTCAGCAAAACGAGATGGCCAAGGTCGATGCCGTCAAAGATATCCCTGTCGTGCAGGTGTTAGACCGCGGATCAATACCACTGGAGAAAAGTTCGCCTCACCGAAGCTACTATCTGGCATTCGCATTATTGGGATCGCTCTTCTTCTCGATCCTTTTGAGTCTCTGGTTTGACCTTTCCTTAAAGCGTGGCGCCAACCATGACTTGCGAAGGATTGCGACGATTCCCGGAATTCGTATGAACAAAATCGAATCCCGCATCGCCCAAAGGTTGGTGCGGATTGCAGATATTATGGACAAAGAACAGGCTACTTGAGGATAATTAACTTAAAACATAGAGAGAATGATTATGGAAAAGAGACTGGTGAGAATTACGAACGCGGCGATGGAAATAGATAAGCCGCCGCACGAAAGCTCGAAGATCTGCCCGTTGCCGGGTCTTTTAAAGCTTGATGAAGCCGAAAATACAGTCGGTCCGTCAACAAAAGTTAGCATGGCGCTCGCGGAGCATGTCCTTAGTTGGCCTCTTAATTGGCATGGAACCGGAAACGAAGAAGAGAAACTGATTGAAAAGCTTTCCAGCCATCTATCCCTTCCTCCAGAGGCCATCAGTTGTTTCAACGGCTCAATGGCAGCTATTGACTGCGCGATTAGAACCTATCTCGAGCCGGGAGTTGAGGCCCTGCTTGATTCTCCCTGCGATCGTTCAATTCAAGCAAGCGCGCAAAGTTCGGGGGCCAGAGTAATAGAGGTAAAACACGACAACCCCTTTGAACCGCAGATTGAGGCGATCATCAATCGAATTAACGCCAAAACGAGGCTTATCTTCTTATCTAATCCCAATAATCAAAGCGGCGCGGCTTATACCGAATCCGAGATTGTTTTCCTTCTTTCTTATGCCGATCGGATTATGGTCATCATCCAGGAAGACTTTGTGGAATTCTGCAGCAGCAGCGTAGCTGATCTGGTAATGAGATTTCCCAACCTCATCGTCGTCAGATCATTTTCCAATAGCTTCGGCCTGGCTTCGCTTGAGGCAGGTTATCTCCTAACTGACCCCGACAACATGGAATTTATCGAGCGTTTGAAAGCCGCTTCTAATATTAACGGCCTGGCTTGCGCGGCTGCCTGTGCAGCGCTTGACGATCTCAACCATATCAAAGCCTACTCCCATGCGGTGGAGCAGTCAAAAAGGATTGTACTCTCAAATCTACCTCAAACCGGTTACGAGTTCCAATTAGGTCCCACGAATTTCATCCTTGTCCAGGTCTCAAATACTGCCGAGGCCATCGAGCTTCTCGCCGATGAGAGGATTTACGTTCACCACCCGTATGAGTTCGAGGATTTGGAAAGCTATCTACGGATAACTCTCGGCACCCCGGCTCAAACCGAAATGCTTCTTCTGGCCCTGGGAAGAGCGGCTGAAACTCTCGCTACCGGAATTAACCATAGCAATCAAGAAGAAGTGGTAAATCGGCCGGCAATTAGACTTCGGGAAATGGCAGAGGTCAGATAGAAGAGATCATGATATTTCAAATTGGCAAGCAGGGAAGCTGATGTCCATACCGAGGTTTTTGATTCGAAAGCTATCAATCCAGATAGGATTTTCCAACAGATTGTCAGAATCAACAAAGCCAGGTTGTTTTGTATGAATAAACGCTATTCCCTCTATCAAAACGAACAAAACCCGGTAATTGCTAAATTATGAAATCGATTCTGCAGGTATTCTCATTCAATATTATCTCCAAGATTATCATGGGCGTAACAGGTATCCTCCTTATTCGCTTCATGAGTCAGGGCGAGTATGCCAAATTTACCCTGGCATTTTCCATTTTAATGGTGGTTACCCAGGCTTTCACTATAAGCTTCAACAGAATCTATATCGTGGGCCAGCGTAGCCTCAAGCTTTCAGAATCTTCTTCGCCTTTTTTGGGCTTTCAACTGTTTGGAATCCTGGCGATAGCGCTTTTAGCATTCCCCTGGTTTGGACGATCCGGATATCTTTACTGGTTCACCGTAGCGGCAACGATCGCCACCTGTTTTTCGGAGTTTACCAAGACTTTCTACCAGGAGAAGATGAAGTTTATAAGCTGCTCATCAGTCGAAATCTTCCGGACCCTGCTTATCACAGTGGGAACTTTTACCGGAATATATTTCCTGGGAAATAGAATAGCCGCCTGGCAGGTTCTTTTAATTCAAGCTGCGGCTATGAGTCTTATATTCCTCTGGGTTTTTGCCAGACGCCTCGACCTAAAAGGGCTTTTCAGGATAAACCAGGTCTTAGGACTCGCCCAAACCATCGTGAAGGGACAGTTTCGCTATCTATTTGGTTACTTCTTTCTCTTCTCCTTTTTCGGGCAGTTGGATGTTTTTATGCTAAGGATGCTTTCCAATGATGCTACGGTTGCTACTTATGGTTCCGCCTTCAGGTACTACACCCTGATCATCATGGCCTTAAGCTCAGCCCATACAGTGCTTCTTCCCATGACCCAGAAAGCGGGAAGCGTTTCAGAGCTTAGAGGGATATTTAGGAAATTTACCCGTTTGGTTCTGATCTTCGCCCCGGTTGTCATTTTAGGCGCCTGGGCCTCGAAATGGATTATCCCCATAATCGATACCGGCAAATACCCTCAGGCCGTCACCGTCTTTCGTATCCTGGCTGTCTCAGCCATCTTCTCATTTGCCTTAAGCCCCCATGTGAACCTGGTTATGCGATTTGAAAAATTCAAATTCCTCTTTTTGGGAGTAGCCAGCGCGGCGGTGATTAGCGTGGGGTTAAATATCGCGCTTGTTCCCAAATTAGGAGCAGTCGGCACAGCAATTTCAACATTCATCTCCTTTGCTTATGTAAATGGCATGGTATATTTGAAAGCAAAGCATCTTATGAAACATACTACAACCCTTCCGGGTGAGCTTGATTACGGAGCAAAGCCTGCGGAAATTTCATCCCCTGCCCAAAACAAGATTCCGCTAAGTGTTGGCAATCTACGATCCTTTTCATTGAAACTCAGGGCAAAAGCAAGAGAGCTTGCCAAACGGCTACGGCGCCCGGTTATAGTTTTAGCGCTTGATAAATTTTACGCAAAGCGTTGGAGGGGCCCCGCGCCGAATAATCATTATTTCTCACTAAGACCTACTCCTGCATTTTTCTTTGGGCCGAATAACAGGCAACGATATGTCAAGGCCTTGAAAAAGTATTTCCCCGGATCGGGCAAGGAGATCATCGACCGTTCTCAGTTAATCCTCGAGCATAAATTCAATCTCTTAGGCTCCGGCGAAACTTGCCTCGGCCCCATGATTGATTGGCATACCGATTTTAAATCTGGCCAAACCTGGCCCAAAGAGCATTACACAAAAGTCCATATCGTTAATAAGGCAGACAACTCCGATATCAAAGTCCCCTGGGAATTATCACGTTTGCAGTTTATTACAGATCTGGGCCGAGCATATTGGCTCACCGATGACCCCTTCTATAAAGATGAATTTAAGTCGCTTCTCACAGATTGGAAAAATGCCAACCCGGTCGATATTGGAACCAACTGGACATGCAGCATGGAAGTGGCAATTAGAGCCATCAATATCCTTTGGGGGCTTCATTTCTTTCCTTTCGAGGACGACGAACATGAATTTATGAAAAAAGCCATCAGGCTTCTTTATTATCACGGTTGCCATATTGAAAACAATCTGGAGAAGGTCTCCGATGGAGCCAACTCCAACCATCTTATAAGCGATTATCTCGGCCTTTTCTACCTTGGCCTTTTGTTGCCCGATCTAAAACGTTCCTCTCGCTGGATGAAACTTGGAAGATTGGGCCTTGAAAAAGAAATCCGTTTGCAGGTCCTCCCTGATGGCGCCGATTATGAGTGCTCAACTTCGTACCATCGCCTGGTGCTGGAGATGTTCCTCTCGGCCTACCTTTTGGGGAAGAGAAACGAAATTGTCTTCTCTGATAGTTACAAAGCCCGCCTGGAAGCGATGATTGCCTTTTCCCAGTCGCTAACCGCCCCATCCGGACTGACTCCGTTGATGGGAGATAATGATGACGGTTTTATCGTAAAGCTTTCCGCCGATAACCCGGCCGATCACAGAGCACTTGTTGATATCGGCCATATTGCCCTTGAAAAGCATTCCTCCAGCGAAATACCTGGCACCGA
>DOTU01000203.1:1577-2020 GCA_003520965.1 Candidatus Zixiibacteriota bacterium | reverse complement strand
TCCCGTCTTTTTGAGGAAAGCGGTTATGCCGTAATCAGGGACCGAAACTTTCATCTGCTCTTTAATGCAGCCGGCGTGCCCAAGAGGAATTTCGGAGGACACAAACATAACGATCTTCTCTCTTTTACTCTTGAACTTGACGGCGTTCCTTATCTTATCGATCCCGGCACCTTTTGCTATTCGGCCGACTTTGACATGCGCAACCTCTCGCGCTCGGTTTCCTGCCACAACACTGTGGCCATTGATAACGCCGAGCAAAACCGCTTTATACCTGACAAACTCTTTTATCTCACTTCTGATGCTTCTCCCAAAATAAATCTTTGGACCAAAACCGATAAGTCAGTCATCGTCTCCGCCTCACATGACGGTTACAAACGCCTGGGCGGCCTCATTCACCGACGAACCATTACCGCCTGGCCTGCCTCATGCCAACTGCATTTAAG
>DOTU01000203.1:0-1224 GCA_003520965.1 Candidatus Zixiibacteriota bacterium | reverse complement strand
ATCGAAATCTGTCCGGCAAGATCGCGCGGCCTCTATATTCGCGCCTCCGAGGAGGGGCTTACCGATCTCCTTATCTCTCCGATAAATTACTTCCCTCGTTATGGGATAAAAGCCCCGGCGATGCTAATCTCATTCAATTATCGCACTTCCCCGCCGTTTGGTTTTTCAGCCTCTATTGGACTTTTGAAACACGAGAGAGTTCATCTTCCAAAATTTGATGAAGCTGAGGTATTAGCATGAACGGCGATGTCCGAATTCACACCTTGAGCGACGTAGCTATTAAGTCTATTGCCCTAATCGGACTTTCTCTGGCTATTGCTGGATTAATTTGTGTTTTTGGACTTACACTCAATCAAGCGTTGGCAATTTCTTTTTCGATGATTGTAGTAACTTTTTGGTTTTACGATAAATTTGCGGGTGCACTTTCCGGTATCCTCTTTTTCATAACCAAATCCCTTTGGGTGCGCCTGGCATTCGCCCTTGATATCGGAATCTCCGGAGTAAACGGTTTCGATCTTCTGAGCATAACGCCTGCTCTGGTTTTGGCCGCACTTACACTTATACAGGTTTATAACCAGCTTTCCCGCGGAGAGAGAATTTGTCCCGATAAAACCCGGGGCATTCTGGCAATATTTATCGCCATAAATTTTTTAAGCATTTTTAATCCTGCCAGTTCACTTAAGATCGGGCTGGCCGGTTTTGAACGCAATATTATCCCCAATATTACCATGCTTTATCTGCTGGTCTCTGTTGTGACCGAGCGGAAACATTTGCTGACCATGGTAAAAGTGCTCCTTGTTTTGGGAGTCGTCTCCTGTGCCTACGCTATTGGTCAGTATTTTGCGGGAATCTATCCCTGGGAGCTTGATTGGTTCCGAAGATTGGCTTTTGAAGAGGGCCTGTCAGGTCGTCTCACCATCGGACTTCGCGGAATCGAGTTTCGTATTTTCTCCATCTTCTATGGCTATATGGATTTTTTCTTCACCAACGTTTTGGTTTTTGCCCTCGCTATGACCTATAAAAACGAATTAACAGGCCGTTGGCGTAAATATCGTATTCTCTTCTTTATTCTCTGGACAATAATACTCATCCTCTCAATTGAGAGAATGCCCATCGTTATGACCCTGGCGATAATGATGGTTCTACGCTACCTGGGCGCATCCTCCGGCAAGCGTCGCAAGATGATCTGGCGCTCGGTTTTGACTGCGGGTCTCGTCTACAGCA
>DOTU01000303.1 GCA_003520965.1 Candidatus Zixiibacteriota bacterium | reverse complement strand
AATTCGCCCGGGATAATCATCTAGTTCTTCTTTCGTCGAACCTGGATATGTATGATGCCTGTGTTCGAATCGACACTTTACTTAGGGGCATATCATCGAGCGATTTCCAAGTCAATCTGCAACCAAAACAGGAAGAAATATTACTAAATCACGATTTCCTCATTGAGGGCAGCAATTTTGCGGCCGCGGGTATGGTTTCAACCGAGATAAAGTCGATTCTGAAAAAAATCGGGCTCGATCCTAAATTGGTTCGGCGGGTAGCCATATCCACCTATGAAGGTGAGATGAATGTTGTTATGCACGCCAAACGAGCCAAAGTTGGCCTGGCGGTAACTCCAAGGATGATAGAAGTAATTATCGATGATGAGGGAAAAGGTATTCCCGATGTTGATTTGGCCATGCAGGAGGGATTTACTACCGCCACCGAGGAAATGAGGGCTATGGGATTTGGCTCTGGTATGGGTTTGCCTAATATTAAAAGGAACTCCGATAAGTTGAACGTAAAAAGTGAGGTTGGGGTCGGGACGACATTGGAAATGAAATTTTTTATATAGCGGCCTATTAAAAGGAGCCAAGCAAATTGGCCAAATATTATCATGCGCACAGGGTTGACCCTGACAAATGCCGAGGCCACATGGCCTGTATGCGTCATTGCCCCGCTCAGGCCATAAGAATAAAAAACAACAAGGCGGTCATTGCTGAGGAGATTTGTGTCGATTGTGGCGCCTGTTTATCGAATTGTTTATCGAATGCGATTGTCCCGATTACTGAATTAGTTTCTGAGATTTCTCACTGTAAATATAAAGTTGTCGTCCCTTCATCGGCTCTCTATTCACAATTTGAATCGAGTATTCATCCTTTTATCATCCATCAAGCATTCAAAAAACTCGGTTTTGACGAAGTTGTAGACGTAAGCCTTACCGATGACATGCTCTCCCGGGCTTACGTGATTTATATGAACCGCAATCGTGATCAGATACCCCTTATTTCAAGTAATTGCCCGTCCATAATTCGGTTGATTCAGGTAAAATACCCGGATTTGGTCGAATTGATTGTTCCTTTAAATGTCCCCCGCGAAATAACGGCAAAGGAAGTCAGAATAAATCTCCAAAAGAAACTTGGATTGAAACCTGAAGATATCGGTATCATTTATGTCTCCCCGTGTCCGGCGAAAATCGTTTCTATCAAACAACCTGCCGAGAAAGCCCAATCCGCCTTTGATGGGGCTGTTTCAATTAAGGAAGTCTGTTCGGCTTTGATACCTCAGGTTGTTGCCCTGAGAGAGGTATTTGATCCGGCCGATGTCCCCCCTGATTTCCATTTCAGCGCCGGCTGGGCGGTGCTCGGAAGCATGACCCGCGGCGGTCAAATGCAAAGCTGGATTTCCGTTTCAGGTATGGATCATGTTATGAAAATTCTGGATGATATCGAAAATTCGAGATTGCGTAATGTTGAATTCGTCGAGGCTTTATCCTGTATGATGGGCTGCGTAGGAGGCACTTTCAACGTGGAGAATCCTTATGTAGCGAGATGCAATAGCATCCGTCAGGGTTCAAAATACGATTCCGGATCCAAAATAAGCGACGCCGAAATTGAAAAACAATTGGATGATGGAACTTTTGATCTGGAGAGCCCGGTTCTGCCGCGGCCTACAAAATATTTCGATACAGACCTGGAAACTTCGATAAAAAGAATGCGGGAAAAGGAGCGGGTCTATCAGAAACTTCGTCAAATTGACTGCGGCTGCTGCGGGGCGCCGACCTGCATGGCGTTCGCCGAGGATTTTGCCAGAGGAGAAACCAAGCTTACCGACTGTATATTTTTAGCGCCACTTTTATCAGAGGAAAAATGAATACTGAAATTACCCGCGCCGGTAGTAGCTTAAATCAGGAAGAGCACCAGAGTTTTCATGATCTTTTCGAAGCTTATAATGGCCATGAAGGCGATCTGGTTCCGCTTCTGCAAAAAACCCAGGAGAAATATGGGTATCTCTCTCAGGAGGCCATAAACGAGATTTCCCGTTTCTTAAAGATTTCGGAAAATCAGATTTTCGGGGTAGCCACATTTTATTCGCAATTCCGATTCAATGCTCCCGGCAGGCATTCAATAAAGGTATGTCTGGGAACCGCTTGCCATGTTCGAGGCGGCCAGGTTTTGGGGGAAGCCGTGGGACGGGAGCTTGATGTTTTGCCCGGAGAAACAACAGATGATAAGCGCTTTGACTTTCAACGTGTAGCCTGCCTTGGTTGCTGCGCCCTGGCGCCGGTTATCCAGATCGATAGCGACATCCACAGTCGTATGAGTGTAATTCGCCTTAAGGGAATTTTGGAGAAATATGAATAGTTTCAATACTGTGAGAAAAACGTCTCTTGAGAAATGGCAGGCGCTTCAGGCAAGCAAAGTGCCAATAATATATCTTGGCGCGGCATCATGCGGCATAGCGGCTGGAGCCATGGAAATCCTGGAAGCGATTGAAAAAACGCTCGAGGAAAAAAAGATCGAGGCCAAAATTATCAAGGTCGGATGTATCGGGCCATGCTATTTGGAACCTTTAATGGATATAGCGCTTCCCGGCAAGCCCCGAATCAGCTATGCCAATGTTACACCTCAGAAAGTTCCTCGCATCATTGAATCGTATCTTGTCAAAGGGAATCCCGAACCCCGTCTTGCGTTGGCCCATTTTGGCAATGGCAACCATGGTTTTCCGGAGGAGATTCCCGGGTTTTTCGACCTTCCCATGCTTAAATCACAGGTGCGGGTCGTTCTTCGCAATTGCGGCCTAATCGATCCTGAGGAGATTGATCATTATATCGCCAACGATGGCTATTCGGGCCTGATGAAAGGTTTGCTCAATGGTCCGGAAAAGGTCATTGAGATTGTCAAGGAAGCAGGACTTCGAGGCCGGGGCGGCGCCGGTTTTCCAACCTTCAAAAAATGGGAAATTTGTCGGAATACCAAGGCGCCACAGAAATTTATGATTTGCAACGCGGATGAGGGCGATCCAGGCGCATTTATGAATCGTTCTTTGATCGAGGGCGATCCTCATGCTGTCCTCGAAGGACTGCTTATTGCCGCCTACGCCATCGGGGCAACGCATGGATATATCTATATCAGAGCCGAATATCCTCTGGCCATAGCTCGTCTAAAAAAAGCCATAGGACAAATGAGGGAATATGGCTTCCTCGGCAAGAATATTCAGGACTCAGGGTTTGGTTTTGATATCACGATTAAGGAAGGGGCCGGAGCTTTTGTATGCGGCGAGGAAACAGCCTTGATTGCCTCGATCGAGGGAAAACGAGGTATGCCGCGGTCCCGACCACCGTTCCCCGCGATCGCCGGTCTTCATGGGATGCCGACAATCATCAACAATGTCGAAACGCTGGGCACATTGCCAAATATCCTGCGAAATGGGGCATCATGGTACAGGCAATATGGCACTCAAGGCAATTATGGAACCAAGACATTTTCACTCGTGGGAAAAATTCGTCGTTCAGGATTAATTGAAGTGCCTTTGGGAATGACGCTCCGTCAGATCATTTTTGATATCGGCGGCGGCTCGCGGAAACCGTTTAAGGCGGTGCAGACCGGAGGGCCGTCAGGCGGATGTCTTTCAGAAGAATTTCTTGATACCCCAGTGAATTATGAATCGTTGACTGCGGCCGGATCGATCATGGGCTCCGGCGGGCTTATTGTATTGGATGACGATACATGCGTGGTCGATTTGGCGAGGTATTTCCTTGATTTCACCCAACGAGAATCATGCGGCAAATGCTCCCCTTGCCGGGTTGGCTCAAGGCACATGGTTGAAATCTTACAGCGAATTACAAAGGGAGAAGGAGAAGCGGAGGATTTAACTAAACTCCAAACCTTAGGCGAAACAGTCAAGCGTGGTTCGCTTTGCGGATTAGGGCAGACGGCTCCCAACCCCGTATTGACCACCTTAAAATATTTCCGTCCTGAATATCTCATGCATGTTAAGGAGAAGCATTGCCCGGCGGCTGTGTGTCGCGACCTTATTGAATATCGAGTGGTCCCGGGTAAATGTACCGGCTGTCAGAAATGCGTTAGTGTCTGCCCGACAGGCGCCATAACCGGACCACGGGCTGAACCACATAACCTTGATCCATCAAAATGCATCAAATGCCGAGCCTGCTATGAAATCTGCCGTTACGATGCCATAGCCGGTGACGCCATTATTATCAAATCAGCGCGGAGTACCGTAGATGAACAAACAGTCTGAACCAGTCGGCATAATAATCGATAACCGCCAACTGCAGGCCGCCTCCGGCATGACCATATTGCAAGCAGCGGAAAAGAATAATATCTACATACCTACTCTATGTGCGCATAAGGATCTGACCCCATTTGGTGGCTGCCGCATGTGCATCGTCGAGGTCGAAGGTATGCGTGGGTTCCCTACTGCCTGCACAACTCCAATTCAGGAAGGGATGATCGTCAGGACGCAGACCACCCAGGTCAATTCGGTGAGAGCGGAGATATTGCAGCTAATTCTAAGCGAGCATCCGGTTAGCTGTCTTATTTGCGATGAAGCAGAGGAATGTAAAAAATATAATGTAACCACGCGCAAAGTCGGTGTTACAACCGGTTGCCGCTATTGTCCCAATGATAGCCAATGCGAACTGCACGACGTTGCTGAAAAGCTTGGCATAAAGGAAATCGGTTATCCGATTCTCTACAGGAATCTGCGAGTTGAAAAGGAAGACCCGTTTTTCGATCGCGATTATAATCTTTGTATTCTCTGCGGCCGCTGTGTCCGTATGTGCCAGGAAATTCGCACCGCCGGTACTCTGGCATTTAAGAAGCGGGGGCATCAGACTATCATCGGGCCTGCCTATGATAGAACCCACCTTGAGGCGGGCTGCGAATTCTGCGGGGCATGCGTATCAGTTTGCCCAACAGGGGCGCTTTCTGAAAAAACACGAAAATGGGAAGGAAAAGCGGATCGAGAGGAAGTCACCACCTGCGCTTTTTGTGGAATCGGCTGCCAAATCAGGTTACAGATAAGAGGCGATGAGATAATAGGCTCTCTTCCAGCAGACGACCCCCTGGTAAACAATGGCCAGCTTTGTGTCAAAGGGCGATTCTGTGTCACCGAGACTGTCAACGATTATCGGCGTTTGAAAAGGCCCTATAAAACAGTTGGTATAACCAGGGTCGATATTCCATTTAATGAGGCAATTGATATAGCTGCGCAGAAATTAGCGGAATGCTTCCCGGATGATTTTGGTATGATCGTCTCCCCTAATTGCACCAATGAAGATTTATATATTGCCCAGAAGTTTACCAGAGCGGCAATCGGTTCGAACAATATCGATACCTCGACCAGGATATTTTATGGCCAATCAATTAATAGCTATTTAAATTTGACGAAAATGTCAGTTCCTCTTTCTACTTTGCGGAAATCATCGGTTATTCTATGCGTTGGATTGGATACCAGATTTGCCCGTTCGGTGGCTGGAGTAGAGCTCAGAATTGCCACAAGACGGGGCGCCAAGTTAATCACAATTAATTCTCATGAGCATAATCTTTCGTTGATTGCGGAAAAAAAGCTATATCCGGCGCCAGACAATATGCTGGAGATCCTGAATTCTATCGAGAACCTTACGAAATTGAATTCTAATAATAACGACAAAGGTGAACTTTCCATCGTAGCTACTATGCTGAAGGGTGCCAAATTTCCGGTTATTCTCGTTGGCCCTGATCTTTTAAGTCTACCCGATAGCCCAGCTATTCTTGATTGCATTGCCAGGATTACTCGAAATATCGAGGGCGGAATTTTACCTCTCCCCTCGCATAATAACTTCATAGGCTCGATATTTATGGGGGCCTATCCGGAGGCCTTGCCGGGCGGTATCCGATACGATAGCGATATAAATATTCAAAAAATTAAGGAACTCTGGAATCGTGATTCGCTTGATTATGATGGCCATTGGAATTCTTTATCAAATGGCGCCGATCCCAAAAAGAAAGTTATTTATCTTATTGGCGAGGCGCCTTATGCCCAAAGACCGTCGTGTGATTACATGATTTATCAGAACATATATCATCCGCCATCCTCTTATAGCGCCAATCTCGTTTTCCCCACAACGGCGTTTACCGAGAATGAGGGCAGTTTCATCAATGGCGAAGGGCGAATTCAGAAAGTGAGAAAAGGCGTTAAGCCTCCGGGTGAAGCGAGACCTGATTGGGATATCCTCTGCCAGATTGCAAGGAAACTGGGCAAAACCGGATTTGACTATTCAAGCGTTGATGATATAAGAAAGGAAATAGCTAATTTTGTAGACGGATTCGGTGATGCAGAATTTGGCAATCGAGCGTTGGTGCCACTTATATTCGATATTGATATGAATATCCCAACAACGAGGCCGTTAAATATCTCATCTGCTGATTTCCCATTCAAATTGGACCTTTCGATAATTGAGCATTCCTATCGTGGCTATCCATTAACAAACTGGGTATCGGGTCTAAAAAGCCTGTACATCGAAGGGCAATTAGATATTAATCATGAAGATGCAAAAATTATTGGAATTTCTACGGGCGATAAAGTGATGGTAACCTCGTTGAATTTCGAAAAAACCTGGCCCGTGAAAATTAATGAGCGGCAACCGCAAGGTAAGGTTAGCGTTACCGTCCCGATGAGCGAATTTCCAGGATTTATCCCGAAACAGGTGAATGTGAGGAAAAACGATGTTTAAAGTCATATCGAATGAAATGGTTGTCCCCAACATTCATCTCTTGACAGTCGAAGCGCCAGCCGTAGCCGCCCAGATTGAACCGGGGCAATTTGTCATCCTCCGTTCTGAAGAAGATGGCGAACGAATTCCGCTTTCCATTGCTGATTGGGACAGAGATAAAGGAACACTAACATTTGCAATTGTCAATGTTGGCGGGACAACAGACAAGCTGGCAAGCCTTAGGGCCGGGACAGATATCCCCACCGTAGTCGGGCCGCTGGGCAATGCTACCGAAATTGGGGAGTTCGGTACGGTTGTATGTATCGGGGGATGCTATGGAATCGGAAGTATTTATCCAATCGCCAGAGCTTTAAAAGAGAAGAATAACAGGGTAATTACAATTATCGAAGCCAGAAGCTCTTACCTTCTATTCTGGGAAGATAAATACAAGCAAGTATCGGATAAATTTGTCACCATAACTCGTGATGGCAGCAGAGGAGTCAGAGGCCATATCACTCATCTGCCGGAGATATTAGGCGGTCTACCGGAGCCCGCAAATCGCATTATTGTTAACGGTTGTACATTCTTGATGAAACATACATCAGAAATCAGCCGACCATTTGGTATCAAAACGATAGTGAGCTTGAATCCGATAATGATCGACGGTACCGGAATGTGCGGCGTTTGTCGAGTTTCAATTGCATCCAAAACAAAATTCGCCTGCGTCGATGGGCCTGATTTCGACGGCCATGAAGTTGACTGGGCGGAGCTTTTACAACGGCGAAAAACCTATATCCGGGAAGAGGCTATCCCTCTAAGAACAAGCAAATGCGAGGAACATGCGGCTAATAGACGGGGAAATATCGTATGAGCGAGCCGGTAAAAAGAAAAATCGATTATAACAGAAGGGAAATGCCTAAGCAACTCCCCCAGGTGCGCAGTCATAATTTCTACGAAGTAGCGCTGGGCTATCCCCCCGAGACAGCAATAGAAGAAGCACAACGCTGCCTGCAATGTAAGAAGGCTGGATGCGTAGAAAAGTGCCCTGTTGAGATTAATATCCCCGGGTTTGTAAGATGTATAGCTGAAGGAGATTTCGCTAAGGGGATCAAAATATTAAAAGAGAAAAACTGTCTACCCGCGGTTTGCGGCCGGGTTTGTCCTCAAGAGGAACAATGCGAATCAGCCTGTATCATGCTAAAAAAAGGGGGCCAGAGTGCCATCGGTCGTCTTGAACGATTTTTAGCCGATTGGGAAGCGGCTCAGGGCAAATTGGAGTTGCCGGAAATTCCAAAACCAACGGGAAAAAAGGTAGCGGTTGTGGGAGGTGGGCCCGCTGGCCTTACTGTCGCCGGGGATCTTATCAAGCTCGGTCATAAGGTCACGATATTTGAGGCCCTTCACAAACTTGGCGGTGTTCTGATTTACGGTATTCCCGAATTCAGGCTTCCCAAAGCAATTGTCTATCGAGAGGTCGAATACCTCAGGATGCTTGGGGTCGAGGTAGTTACCGATTTCGTGGTTGGAAAAACCAGATCAGTTGAAAATTTGCTTAGGGAATTTGATGCAATTTTTATTGGGGCTGGCGCGGGACTCCCCTGGTTTATGAATATTCCTGGAGAAAATCTCAATGGCGTTTATTCTGCTAATGAGTATTTAACCCGCATGAACCTCATGAAAGGATTCATGTTTCCCCAATATCAAACTCCGATAAAAGAACATGCTAAGGTAGCTGTCGTTGGTGGCGGGAATGTGGCTATGGATTGCGCCAGAACGGCGCTTCGTTTGGGAGCGGAAACGAGAATTATCTACCGTCGCTCACGACAGGAGCTTCCGGCAAGGCTCGAGGAGGTTGAAAACGCCGAAGAAGAAGGTGTAATTTTCGATTTCCTTACTTTGCCAATCCGCTATATCGGGGATGAAAATGGCTGGGTAAAGGAAATAGAATATTTGAAAATGCAACTTGGCGAGCCTGATGCCTCGGGCCGCCGCTCCCCAGTACCCATAGAGGGTTCTGAGACGATATTGCCTGTCGACGCCGTAGTCTGCGCTATCGGCAATAGCCCAAATCCATTAATTCCGACAAGTACAAAGGGATTACAAATCGGTAAAAAGGGGAATATCGTTGCCGATGAGGCTACCGGTAAAACATCAATGGAAAAAGTCTGGGCTGGCGGTGATGTTGTTACCGGCGCAGCAACAGTAATCCTGGCTATGGGAGCTGGTCGAAAGGCTGCCAGATCGATGCATGAATTCCTGTGCTCCGGATAATTAGTCGCTTATACCATCATCTATTAAAGCTTTTTATAAATGCGTAATATATGTTTTGATGGTCTTACATAACCCCTTGAAAAACAATAGCGGCGCAGGGATTCGAACCTCATTTGCTTTTGTCATACAAGGAGTTACGGGGCGTGTACTGAATTTGTGCTATTATTTCAGACACCTTTTATTTTGGTTTTGGGCACTGGGGATTGAAAGACTTACGCCTTGTCGTCTTTTCCGGTATTGTCTCGCTTTGTTCCGTATTACGGCGTGTTATGTTAGAAAAATGTTAGAAAGGGCAAAAACTACATTTCCCTCTAACAATTACGGAAATGCAGAGGAACTCCTAATATGCCTGAATGCCCTGCCCGTAACCGGCATGGATATTTCCTGTTGATTTGATAATAAAGGTGTGGTTAATTCAGTCATAATAGTTAATATCTTAGTATTCTGTTTTAATGCGGAGATCATTTGAAAGACCATAGCCGAAAATCCTACACTAACCTGCCTGAAGGTGTGAAAGTTGGCAAATATCGAATTATCTAACATTTATGTACTGGCGGCATGGGGGATGTATATCTTGCCGAAGATACAGATTTAAGGCGTCAAGTTGCCTTAAAATTCCTTTTGCCATCTCTTGCCTCTGATCCTGACTGTAAGGCTCGTTTTATACACGAGGCTCAAGCGGCCGCCAAGCTTAGTCATCCCAACATCATCACTATCTATGAGGTTAACGAATTCCAGGGCCTGCCGTTCTTCGCAATGGAGTATGTCGAAGGAGAATCCCTTAAGGATATTAGCAAGAAGCAAGGCCTGACACTGGCGCAGGTCATAGATATTGTTCTTCAATGATTTAAGTCATCCGAATAAATGGCTGGGGAACAGGGATTCGAACCCCGATAATCAGATCCAGAGTCTGATGTCCTGCCGTTGGACGATTCCCCAGTTTTGTGTATAAAAAATGTCTTTTGATAAGCTGTGCAACATAAAGGGGGGAAATGCGTCGCATCAGACCTTCAAAAGACACTCGTAATCTATATACATTAATTGCGCATTACTGTCAAGAACTTTTTCATATCTACATTTGCTTTTTTGATAAAAAAACAATAGCCCGCTCGAGGCGAGCGATTGAGTCATCTTTACCCAAGAGCTCCATCATTTCAAAAAGGGGTGGCCCTCCGGTTACGCCCGAAAGCGAAAGCCTGATCGGATGAATCAACTCAGCCGGTTTGATAGCCATTTCCTCGGAAAGCGCTCGAAGTTGCTCCTCAAGCACCTTAGCAGAAAAATCGTCGGTTGCTCTTAATACGGCGGCCCACTTTTCGAGGCGTTTGGAGACTACATCAGTATCCTTAAATGTTTTCTCTACTCCCTTCGGGTCATACAAAAAATTAGATACGAAGAAATATTTGCCAAGCTCGCCAAACTCGGTTAGCAAATGGCATCTTTCTTTCATAAGTTGAACGAATTTTAGCATCCAAGTCCAGCGCGAATTTATCCACAAATTGGTTGTTAATCCCTGTTCAACCAAAAACGGCCTGATTAAGTCGACTAAGCGGTTATCATCAGTCATTCTGATATATTCGCCGTTCATCCAACGAAGCTTGGTTAGGTCGAAGATAGCATTAGTTGGGTTGATATTCTCAAGCGAAAAAAGCTCACTCATCTCCGCCATTTGCATGATTTCCTTGTCTCCACCGGGGGACCAACCTAACAGGGCAATGAAGTTTATTACCGCCTCTTTAAGATATCCCTGTTTCTCGTAATCGGTTACGGCGGCGGCACCCTCCCGCTTGGACATCTTAGAGCGATCCTTATCCAAAATCAATGGTAAGTGGGCAAATTGCGGTGGTTCCACGCCAAGCCCTTGATAGATGATGATTTGCTTGTAAGTATTGGGAACATGGTCGTTTCCACGGATAACATGGGAAATGCGCATCTCATGGTCGTCAACAACTACCGCCATATTGTAAACCGCCCGGCCATCTGATCGGGCGATGATGAAATCATCGATCTCTTTATGCTCCTTGGTCAGATCGCCAAGGATTAAATCATGGAATGATGTTTTGCCCTCAGGAATAAAGAGCCGTACTGCAAACGGCGTCCCGGATTCAAGCATACGCTTTTTTTCGTAATCGGGGAGGTTTAGGCAATGCCGGTCGTAACGATAATCTGTTTTTTGATTGCGGGCTGCGTCTTGCATTCCCTTAAGCCGCTCCTGGCTGCACCAGCAACGGTAGGCTTTACCGTTTTCTACAAGACGATTGACATATTGTTTATGGATATCAAGCCGCTTTGATTGGAAAATTGGCGGCTCATCCCATTCCAGGCCAAGCCATTTGAGGGAATCGAAAATGATTTCCACCATTTCTTTGAATGAGCGCTCGACATCGGTATCCTCGATGCGAAGTAAAAATTTACCGTTATTATGCCGCGCAAACAGGTAGTTGAATAGCGCCGCCCGAGCGGTTCCTATATGCAAAAATCCCGATGGTGATGGCGCAATGCGTACTCTAATTTCCATTTCAATCTTTCATTTAAGGCTTAGGGCAGACTTCAAATCTTCGCTTAAATCAAACGTCAACTATTTCCTTAACGTTTAAGCTACCTTTGAAGCTCGCATTTGTCAACGGCTTATGTTGGATGAATTTTATTTACTATCTTTAGGCAACAAGAATAGGTATAAATAAGTATTAAATTTAAAAAAAGGGGCTTATCGAGCCATTTGAGTCGCAAGAATATGATCAATGAATCTCATATAACAGGAGGGCATAATGTTAAATGCGTTGGACAATCAGCTCAGGTTGCTGGCTCAGGATTATTATCCCAAATTCAGAGAAAATATCAAGGAGCGGGCGGGGGGCCATGTCAATGAAGAACAACTGGGCGCCTTAAAAGAGTTCATCTTTCTCATGCCGATTACCCTTAAGCAACTGAGCATATATTGGAATCGCAAAGATACGCCGGCCGAGGCCAAGCGGGTTAGCGGTTTTATAATCACCTATATTTATCATCCCAGAGACCTGCTGCCAGAGGGGAAGAATAACCTGTTCGGCTATC
>DOTU01000278.1:2423-3131 GCA_003520965.1 Candidatus Zixiibacteriota bacterium | reverse complement strand
CCTTGATCCGTTCTACGATGTCATCTGGTATATATCCCATTAGTCTTTCTTGAGGGTTGCTACCGAAACCCCAAATGATCCCTCATTCCAATTACCCAAACGATGCGACTCCACCCTCGGATTTTGATCGAGATATAATTGCACTTTCTTACGCAGAGCGCCTGTCCCCTTGCCATGAATGATGACGATAGTTTCCAGGCCGGCGTTGCTGGCATCATCTATATATCGTTGAACAACAGGTTCAGCTTCGTCGAATGTCATTCCCCGGATATCGAGCTCCATTCCGGGATTGGGAAGATAATCGGTTTTTATCTCGGCCGGTTTCGGCGCCGGATGGCCCGGTTCAGCGCGACTTACCAGGTTTTCGAGATCAGTCAGCATCGTGGCGTTGCCGATACGGACCCGTACTCTTCCAGATGAATCGGCCGGTTCTAACACTTCGCCGTCGGCGTCGATTCCCCGCACATGCACTTTCTCTCCTGGCAATCCATGAGCCATTACATAAGTTGGCGCCTCTTCCATTTTCTCCAACTCTTGCCTTGCTTCTGTGAGACGCTCATTTACATCCCTGCGAATCGCTCTGACAACCTCCGGTTCCTTCTTTTTCACTTTAGCCGTATCCAGCAGCCGATTCAATTCATCGCGAATCTTCTTGATCGCTTCCTCTGATTCCTTAAGCTGCTTTTTACGCATCTCTTTTTCGGCAAC
>DOTU01000278.1:0-2097 GCA_003520965.1 Candidatus Zixiibacteriota bacterium | reverse complement strand
TTCTTTAGCTCTTCAGATAACTGTACCGATTTCTGGTTCAGCTCTCCAATGAGCAAAGTCAAATCGCGTTCCTTCTGATCCAGTAGCTCCCAGGCGCGATCAGTAATTCTCGTGGGCAATCCGAGCTTTCGCCCAATCTCAACTGCGTATGACGATCCCGGTACTCCCGCCCGAAACACAAATGTCGGCCTGAGGTGCTGACGATCAAATTCCATCGAACCGTTAGCTACTCCCCGCACATTCCCTGCCAACACTTTTAGCTTTCCCTGATGCGTGGTAATCACTGCAAAGCATCTTTTGGCGGCCAGATACTCGATCACCGCCTGCCCCATGGCCGCGCCCTCTTCGGGATCCGTCCCAGCTCCCAGCTCATCGAGCAGAACCAGCGAATTCTCATTCGACTTCTCTAAAGCCGTTTTGATATGATTAAGATGCGATGAGTAGGTCGATAGCGAGCTTTCGAGCGACTGCTCATCCCCGATATCGGCGAATATATTATCGAATAGTACAAAGCGAGATTTCGGATCAGCCGACACAAAAAGAGCGCTGGCTGCCATTAGCGAGAGAATACCCGTAGTCTTTAGAGCTACAGTTTTACCACCGGTGTTCGGTCCGGTGATAACCATTATATTCTCCTCTTGAGTCAGCCTGAGATCCAGCGGCACTACCTCGTTTCGTTTCCCCTCCTCGATTTTGAGGAGCAATACCGGATGTCGGCCATTGACGATAGAGTGCTCGCCATCATCAGAAAATTCAGGACGCGCCCCCGCCACTTCTCTTGAAAGTCGAGCGCAGGCGGCTACAAAATCAAGATGCGCTAAAATAACGACATCCTCTTTGATCGCCTCAAGATTGAAATAAAGCATCTCCGCCAAATGCCGAAGTATGCGGTTTATCTCCTCGCGCTCGGCTGTCTCCAGCTCTCTGTGACGGTTATTCAGTTCCACCGTTTCCGATGGTTCGATAAAAAATGTCGCGCCCGACGATGAGCGGTCATGGATGATCCCCTTGACCCTGCCCTTGTCCGTGTCCCTCACCGGCAAAACATAACGACCATCTCGAATCGTGTACAGGCTATCGGATAAGTATGACGAAGTATCTGATTTGAGATACCTTTCAAATCTCTCATTGAGTTTGGCTTTTACCGCCACCAATTCCTTGCGCAGACGCTTTAATTCCGGTGACGCTGAATCCTTAATCTCTCCCGAAAGATCGACAGTATTATTAATTTCCTCGTGCAGATTAGCCGGATAGACAAGGCCCGCAAGAAGTGCTTTCAGCTTTCTATACTGCGATCTGATCTTCTGACATTCTCGAACAACTCCGAAAAAGCTGGCAAACTCCAGAAGCTCCTTGGGCTCGAAAATATCGCCTGACGAGCGTGCTCTCTCCAACTTTTCGCCCAGATCGTCAAACTCCAATCCCGGCGGTCCGCCATCGAACTCGAAAATCTCGATCATCTCCGAAACCAGGTCCAACGCGGCATTGATTGATTCAATATTATCATACGGCAGCAGACCGCCGGCGCGTCGCTTACCCGGTACAGATCGGCTATGATAAATTAGCCTATCCAAAATAAAACGATATTCCAATACCTTGAGGGTATGGTTAAGCATAAATATTAAATCCCTAAAAAACTAAATTACCGCTTGACCGCTTTTGGGGCTTCCTTGTACTGATCGAGCCTCGCTACTGTAGTGCTGTCGCCGTCGTTCATGGCCAGTGTGGCCCCATTGAGATAAATCCCCTTATGAATTTCGGCTATGAAATCACCCGAGCGAGGATGTATTACATAGGAGTTATTGTAAATCATTGGAACGAAAGCCCTGATCGGTTTTGCCATAGCCGCGCTGTCGATCGCGCCGTCGATACTTCTAAATGGAGTCGGGAATAAAAATAGAAGAAACGCGAGGGAGAGTACAACCACACCTTTGATAGCGCCAAAAACCCCACCGCCTATCTTGTTGGGAAGCTTCAGCGGCATAATCTTTACAAGTTTATAATAAAAATGACCCAGAACTTTTAAAAATACAATGCAGGCGCCTAAAATCAAAATGTAGCTTGTTAAGAATAGTACGGTTGGCGATAGGTTGATTT
>DOTU01000376.1:6095-6436 GCA_003520965.1 Candidatus Zixiibacteriota bacterium | reverse complement strand
CCCTCCAAAATGGGTTCAAAGTGCATTGCGATTTGTAGAGGCTTAAAGGGTGAAGGGATGAATGTGGCCACAGTCCCCCTTCAAGAGGTGGCTGTCCTCAGAGGGATCCATCTGGGTCCTCAGGACTCCCCCAAGGGAGTCGGCCGGAATGGCTCTCTCTCCCCCTCCGAAGGCGATCTTATTTAGAGGACCTAACGAGAAAGATGAGGACCAACAGGGCATGGACAGGTCCCACCTTGTAAAGGGCATACTGCCTGTATGTTTTCAGGCAGATTGAACTGGTCCCGGGACCCACCCCCTTACAATAACGTAAGGGGATTTGAAAACAAAATAGTAGGTCG
>DOTU01000376.1:0-5838 GCA_003520965.1 Candidatus Zixiibacteriota bacterium | reverse complement strand
CAAAATAGTAGGTCGAATCTCTTCGGAGATTCGACAAAGCCTGTCGCGGCCAAATGAATTGGCCGCCTACAGAAAAACGAAAAATGAAACTTAGAAAAGGCGAAAGGAGAAAAATAAATCTAATATAAATTAAAATAATGATCTATCCCAGCGCTTCTACGCCCTGGGAAATATCGGACATGAAACGGGATTTGAAGGCCGCGTAGTTATCCTGCGCTATCGCCTCTCTGATCTGTTGCATCATATTGAGGTAGAAATAAAGATTGTGCAATGATGCCAGGCGAAGGCCCAGTATCTCCCCTACTGAAAGAAGATGACGGATATAAGCACGAGTATATCCTCGACAGGCGGGGCAGGCACATTCGGAATCGATAGGCTTGGAATCCTCAATATACCTGGCCGATTTGATAATCATTTTCCCGAAACGGGTGAACAGCGTTCCGTTTCTGGCGTTGCGAGTTGGCATGACACAATCGAACATATCAACACCAAGCTCTACCGCCTCAACAATATCTTCAGGAGTCCCTACACCCATCAGATAACGCGGCAAATGCTCCGGGAAATGGGGCAACGTCTCAGCCAGCACTCTGGCGCGATCCTCTTTCGGCTCTCCAACTGACAAGCCTCCGATCGATAAGCCCGGAGGAGACAGCTTCATCATCTGCTCCAGGCAGGCCAGCCGCTGATCGACATATATCGATCCCTGTACAATTGAGAAGAGGGCCTGGTTGTTGTCGGGTTTCGTTCTCAAGTGCTCGTATGATTCTTCCACCCATTTAACAGTGCGTTGCATATCGGAAAAAGATTTTTTCTCTTCGGTAGGATATGGAGTGCAGACATCAAGCGGCATGATGATATCCGCGCCCAGAGCGACTTCGATATCGATTACGCTTTGCGGGGTGAAACGATGCCGGGAGCCGTCGATATGCGACTGGAAACTAACCCCACCGTCATCGACATTATTAAGTGTTTTAAGCGAGAAAACCTGGTAGCCGCCGGAATCGGTCAGATATGAGCCGCGCCATCCGGTAAACGAATGCAGGCCGCCCAATCGCTCGATAACCTCATGGCCGGGACGTAAGTAAAGATGATAAGTATTCCCCAATATCAGGCCTGCCCCGAGCGCCTCAAGTTCCTCGCGGGAAACGGTTTTTACTGTGCCGCGCGTACCCACCGGCATAAAGACAGGAGTGGATATTGTGGAATGACTGGTGGTAAGTGTACCGGCTCTGGCCAGCCCCGAGCGAGCCTTAATATCGAACTTCAACTTTTCTTCCGGTCCCTATTTTCGATAGCCGTGTAGCCGTATCGTCCAACAAACTGGGTCAGGCCAGCCCAATACTGCCTGGTCTTGGTGCAGTAGATCAGGGGATCGAGCTTTTTGATATCCAGGTGATCCTCGTCGTCAAGAACCGACTCATCAATATGGGTGGCTACAATCTCAGCCACAAACAGGTCATGGCTGCCAAGCTCCAGTACGGTTCTGGTCTGGCATTCCAGATTGATCGGACATTCAGCAATTAACGGCACCTTGACTTTCGAACTCGGAGAAGGGGTAAGACCGGTAAGCTTGAATTTATCTTCATCGTGACCGGAGATTACTCCGCATAAATCGGTGACTCTGGCCAGGTCTCGGGTAGTGAGATTGACCACGAATTCGCCGGTGCTCTTTATTATATCATACGAGAAACGATTTTTTCTAACACCAATCGAGAGCATTGGTGGCTCGCTACAGGCAATTCCGGTCCAGGCGATGGTAATAATATTGGGTTTATCACCGGGCTTCTGGCAACTGACCATCACCGCCGGTAACGGTATAAGCGCCGTCATCGGCTCAAATATCTTTTTAGCCATCTATCTCATCTCCGAAAAATATATGTTTATCAAGAAGGTTAACGAATGATGACCAGCGGACGCCATCCCGTTTCTCTTTGCCGGTGATTCGCCGATATGCCGCTAACTTGGAATCCAAAAGATCGGCAATATACAGCGCCTCCCCTTCAGGCATCATCGGGGGAACAGGAGATGACTGCTCAGGCGAACCTTGATGCGACAGAATCATGTGCCTGATTTTCAGACTCTTTTTGGCTGGAAAATCGGGCAGGCCGGCAATTATCGCTTTGACGATCTCGTCGCCGATAACGATATGACCGATGAGGCGGCCGCTATCGGTGTAATCAATGAAATTTTCAAGCGAGTAGCTTTCCACCTTACCGATATCGTGCAAAAGGGCTCCGGCAGCCATGAGGTCTTTATCGAGTTCTTTATATCTTCCGGCGAAATCGCGGCATAAATCGTATACACCAAGTGTATGTTCAGCCAGACCCCCGACATAATTATGATGCCAGAGTTTGCCGCCTACTCCAGTAAGAAAGCCGCGGCGAAATTTTCCATCAGCAAAAACGGTTTTTATCAAAGCCTTATAATCGTTATCGCCAATATCCTCGATAGCCAGAGAAAGCCTTTGATCGAGGTCCTCCTTCGTAAACGGGCCGGTAGGAAGAAAATCTCCGGGATCGTAATCTTTGGTCAGCTCGGCCCGCTCGACCGTGATCTGGGGCTCGCCCTTGTAGGTGGTAACAGTTCCCCGAATGCGGAAAATCTCGCCGGGGATAAGGCTCTTATAAAGCTCCGGGGAAGCCGACCAGATAACGCCCTTGATTCGACCGGTTCGGTCGCCGGCCTCGATGACAATCATCTTGCCGTTGGGATATTCTTTAAGCTCAACTTTTCGAAGAGCGAAAAGCTCGTCAACGGCGCTACCGGCGGCAAGTTCTGCTACAAAGATGGACTTCATGTGGTACAAATATCTAAATTGAACCTTTCAAGTCAAGTAGAAACTGCTTGAGATAAAATGGAAAGGCACGTATAATCGACTGGATGAAAATATTATCACGATATCTGCTGCGGGAATCTATTGGCCCATTTTTCTTCGGTTTGGCGATAATCACCCTGGTGCTCATCATGGATTTTTTAGTTGATATCATGAATCTGATTATCAACAAGGGATTGGATATTTATACCGTGGTAGAGCTCTTCGGTCTGAATTTAGCCTGGATGTTAGCTCTGGCGGTTCCGATGGCGGTATTAGTAGCCGTGCTCATGGCCTTCGGACGGCTATCGTCGGATAACGAGATCACCGCCTGCAAAGCCTGCGGCATCTCGTTTAATCGTCTGCTCCTCCCTGTGCTGGGCGGAGCGCTGGTACTGACTCTGCTAATGATCTGGTTTAACGATCGGGTCTTGCCCGAATCGAATCATAAGGCCAGGATGCTACTGACCGATATTACGCGAAAAAAGCCGACCTGGTCGCTCGAAGAGAATATCTTTTTGGATCGTTTCGAGGGTTACAGCATCAGGGTCAGGACCGTTTCCAGGAAAACATCGGAGATTTCGGATGTCGTTGTTATACAGACGGCAAATGCCCAGCGAGTGATTACATCACGCCACGGAAAAATGTTTTTCTCCGCCGACAATTCCACCCTGATATTGGAGCTTGAGGACGGCGAAGTTCTCGATATTGACCCCAAGAACCCCAATGGTTACACGCGAACGGAGTTTGCCAAGCAAACTATCGCCATTCCCGGAGAATCAACCGATATGCAGCGCACGACCGAAGCCGCCAGAGGCGACCGGGAAATGACGGTGGGTATGATGCAGGAGCAGAATCGAAGTCGGATGATAAAGCTTGAAGCCAATAGAACCCAGGCTGACAGCCTGATAAGCAACGCGATTGCTAATACTTATAAAATTAAGAGCATAAAGCCCGAGGCGATAGCTGGGCTTCCCAAGCCGGTTGACAGGGCTTTATCCGAGAATAAGGAGATCGCCGCGCGCCTGGCATTTTTAGAAAAAAGCGCTGAGGGATATGAGCAGGAAATCAATTCGATGGAAGTTGAGATTCAGAAAAAGTTCTCCATCCCCGCCGCTTGTATCGCTTTTGCGCTAATCGGGGCACCTTTGGGGTCGTTGGCCAGAAAAGGCGGCTTTGCCACGGGAATCGGATTTTCGCTCTTTTTCTTTATAATCTATTGGGCATTTCTAATCGGCGGTGAGCAGCTTGCTGATATTGATGTTCTACCTGCGTTCTGGGCCATGTGGATTCCCAATTTCATCATCTCCGGAGCGGGGATCGGTCTGACACTGATATTTATCAGGCAATCTTCTATAGTATCGATATTCGACCGGCTGCGAGAACTGCTGCATCTCACTAAAATAAGGCATGCGTGATGCTAAAAATCCTCGATAGATATTTGCTCACCAAGTTTCTTACGGGCCTATTGGGAACTGTGTTTTCGTTCACGGTTATTGTATTTGTTGTTGATTTTGTCGAGCGCGGTTGGCGGATAATGGAACGTAATAATGTCTCGGTCGGAGTGATGGCCCAATATTATATAAATTATCTACCGTTCTATACAATTTTAGCTTTTCCGGTGGCTATGCTGGTATCGACTCTTTTTTCAATGGGCTCGCTGGCGAAAAATAGAGAACTCGACGTGATGAAAGCGTCGGGTTTGAGTTTATATCGGATTGCGGCGCCGCTCTTTGTGGCGGCCTTTATAATCTCGGTTGGCATAATGTTTTTCGCCGAGTTTGTCTTGACAACAACCGAAAGAAGAAAAGATGAAATTAAGGATTATCTGATTGATAAACGTCCTCCAATTTCGAAGCTGACTCGCAGCGATATTAAGGTGCCCAGTGAAAACGGCTGGATAATTTTGGGAGAAGTATACAATATCGGAGAGCAAACGGCGCGCGGTGTGAAACTTCACAGGATAGTCAATAACCGGATTATTGAAACTTATACCGCGCAGGCGATGACTCACAGCGATTCGGGCTGGGTACTATTGCACGGCAACGGCCAGGTATTTTCATTCGATCCCACCGCCCCACCGGAGCATTTCACGAAATTCGATACTCTCTGGGCGCCGTTCCTGACCCAAACCCCAGAAATGCTGGCCGAAATTCCGGTGCCACCAAGGCAGATCAATTTCTTCAAACTGCAGAAACGGATTAAGCAGGAAAAAGAGTTAGGCGAGGCGGTTTATAAGGACCAGGTTGAGTTATATCTCAAGATAACCTTTCCGTTGGCCAACTTTATTCTGGTATTGATCGGTGCGCCTCTGGCGGCCAACCCCAGGCGATCCGGGCCGGGGGTCGGTTTTGGTATATCGATTATTATTTCGTTTATTTTCTTTGTACTGATTCGTATCGGACAAAGTTTTGGTAACGCCGGTAAGCTTCCTCCCCTGCTGGCGGCCTCGATTGGGGATATTGTCTTTCTGACGGTGGGAATAATCGTTAATTATAAATCGAGGAAGTAGACGCGAGGAGGATGGCAAGTGCCCTCCCCCCCGGTATTAAAGAATATGAGCGAACGAATCCGTCAGGTCTCGGAAACCTAAGACCTGACGGAACCATGTAAGTTACTCTTAAATATTTATTGACAGTCTTAGCTACAATAATTATAATTAATTCGAAATTAGTGGCCACCGTTTAGACGGAGAATCCGGTGAAAATAGGAAATACAATTAATATAATTTCAATAATTTTCATCTCTCAAGTGTGTTTGGCGCAAAACAAGAATATGACGAGGCCGGTTTCGCCGATTGATTTTTTCAAGGAGAGCATTACGCTTTCGGTTGACGAAAGTACAGCCAGCGTATCTGGCATTTATTATTTTCGGAACAACAGCGATAATGCCGGGCGAATGCCGATCCTATTTCCGTTCTTCGTCGATAGCACCAGCATTTTTCCCGATACAATGTGCGCTTATATTGTGAATGAAAAAGACACAACTTATCTGGATTGTCGCAATACCGGGCAACATGAAGCAGT
>DOTU01000219.1:2862-4136 GCA_003520965.1 Candidatus Zixiibacteriota bacterium | reverse complement strand
TTCTCAAAATCGCTCTTGCAAGCAGGGGCGTCTATTTCAAGCATGAAGTAGCGGCAGCATTTGGCGTTGCAGCTGATGCATAATTCCGGGCTATTAATTGCGGGCACTTTCAAAAACTCCTTTTCCTAAAGGTCCAAAATTCATAAACAATCAGACCAGGTCGGCGCAATTTATATTGTTTCACTGGCTATTTCAAGGCATATTATTGACGATGAATAATAAAGGGCCTAATGAGGTAATATGGAATTTATTTTAGAAAAAAGACAAGCTCATAAGGCAGTTGTTGGCGGAAAAGAAGTAATCATTTTCAGCTCCAACGATTATCTGGGGCTATCTGCTCATCCTGAAGTGTTGCGTGCGGCATCCGAGGCGGCTGCCCTCTATGGTGTGGGCACCGGCGGAGCGCCGGGCACGACTGGCACAACCAGTATCCACGGGGAGCTGGCGGAAGCGGTCGCTAAGTTCATTTCACGTGACCATGTTGCTCTTCTCCCATCAGGCTATCAGGCCAATCAGGCTTTGCATCACTCATTGGATAGCGATCGCACTGTATTCTATATCGATAACCGTCATCACCCATCTGCTCTTGACGGCGTCCGTTTAGCCAGGAATTCTCGTCTGGTGCGTTTTGATCATAACAATCTCGACGCCTTGAAAGGAGCCATCCTGGCTCATCGGGGCATGAATAATATCGTTTCCCTTCCGTCGGTATTTACCGTTGACGGAGATATCGCTCCTCTTGACAAACTTAATGAGATGAAGCAGAAGCTTGGTTTTCTGCTAATTCTTGACGAGGCCCACGCTACGGGATGCCTGGGAGAGACCGGCAGGGGAGTGGAGGAGCATTTCGCCCTTAAAGGAGCGGCTGATTTTATCATGGGCACTTTCTCAAAAGCGCTCGGCTCGCAAGGCGGGTTTATAGCTTATAATAAAAACGTTGTTTCGCATTTACGATCCCATTTCCGCACCCTGGAGTATTCGACATCTCTTTCGGCCGTTTCAGCAGCCGCAGCACTCAAATCGCTCCAGCTTTTAGATAGCAATCGGTCGCTGATGCAACCGCTCCGCAAGGCCAAGCAACTCATCATCGATAACTGCGCAGCCCTGGGGATACCTCTAATCTCCAAAGAAAGTATGATAATGTTATTGCCATCTGCTAATACCGATACTCTGCAGGGACGTTTGTTCGAGGCGGGCTTTTTGACAATCACTGTTAAGGCGCAATTTGCATCCGGTACCATGCCCTGCCTGCGCATTATTCCGATGGCCACTCA
>DOTU01000219.1:1447-2600 GCA_003520965.1 Candidatus Zixiibacteriota bacterium | reverse complement strand
AATGAGATCAAGGCTTTTGTTGACGCTGTGAAAGTGAATTTGTAGGTAGTAATTTTTTTCGGGTGAAGTCTAATACCCTCACTTGATTGATTCAATTAATACATAATCGCGGCAGGTCAGGGGATCTGGCGCCACTATTGTCTGAGTGGATTATCAATAATATAATTGTTTTTCGTAACGGTATTGTCTTACAGAGAAAATGGATTATAACTTACCAGCCCGCATCTTTTCATCGAGGCGATAAGCGCCTTCCATGAGGATAGAATCATTGGACGACTCGTTATTGCGCACAGGCAGCTCTTCGGACACTACGGGTTCGACAATCCAGTTTCCGGAGGCCCAGGTCATGCCCTCATATATGGCCTCGGCGCCTTTTAACTCGCCAAGTTCCGCGTTGATTATCTCGCCCTTGTTGAGATAGATAACAAGCTTATTACCGTCTTCCAAAGGCGATATCGTAATCCTTACAGTTCTCCGTCCGGGGGCGAGAGCCTGCATGAGATCGATAATATTCATATCTGCTAATCGTCCCCTGGCACCGGCGATCTTTTCCTGAGCTGTCAATTGGCCGGTTTGCTCCTCGATTCTGGCCTGCATCTTGCGGATTTTACCTATCAGAAGCTCATAATTCGATTCCGCCGCCATGATATCTTCAATCCCTTTCTCGAATAGGGATGCCAGTCGAGCCACAGACCCGCTATCAGCCAAAAGGATTGTGGGATGCTTTCTGTAATCCACTCCTTTTTGATTCAGATCTTCGACTGCCCCGATTACGGCGTCAGGCTCGCCTGCCAATATCAAAAGTAGCAGATCGGGGTGTTCCTGATTGCAGCTACTCACAAATTTTTCCGATGTGCTTTCCCAGCCGACTCGGAAACCCTCATTCTTAAGCCGCAATGTCAGAGGATATGCCAATCGCGGATCAACGGCATATAGCCCAATCTGCCCCAGATATCCAATCGTTTGCAGATTTAATATCTCCTCCTGGATCATGCCGATAAAGGCCTCAACCACTTCTCCAAGAAAAAGCTTGCCCGAAAAATCACGCAGTCTCTTTTTTACCGCGTCGAACTTTTCCAGTGTAAAATCACGGTTAAACGGAATATTCTGACAGAAAAGGTCTACTATGGTAACAATATTGCTTCCAAAAACC
>DOTU01000219.1:0-1116 GCA_003520965.1 Candidatus Zixiibacteriota bacterium | reverse complement strand
TCACCTGGGAGGAGTATTCAAACGATTCCAGAAGTTTCTGTGATGAGCCAATGATTTGACGGTAATCATCCTGGGATTCACGGTAGTAGTATTTAGCCAGATCATGCATATAGGCCGCGGTTAATATGGGCAATCGATCTCTTACCGGAAGCCCCAGTTTGCGGCACAGTTTTTCAACATAATGCCCCACGGTTGCGCTGTGGTTATCGGGCAGATTATCTTTCGATGAGAGAAGAGAGATAAACAAATTGAGATTTTTCTTTAAAAGCTCTTCTACCGAACTGAAAGCTTCATCGTTTATAAGCAGCGAGGCCGACGACTCAAAGAGCCTGATCTCGGTTCGCGGCGAACTGCGCCGAAGCTTATCGATCAGGCTGCCGTAAGCTTCGTCCACAGATTTCTTAATAAATACGGCCTGAAAAGACTGCCCTGTAATAATCTCTGAGGCCTCATCGAGTGAATTGCTAACCGTTACCTCATACCCGTCGCGTTCCAATATTGAGCCGATCAACGAGCCTGAGTACTCCTCATCGGTTACAAGAAGAATCCCTTTTCTCGAACTGACCCGCGCCGGCAAAGGCCTCGATGCTTTGGCCTCTACGGGGGGGGAGAGGTCGGGTATTTCGAGCAAAAGCTTGTCATTTAAATCAGCGTCGCGTCCCAGGTAATATCTGTTGATTGCCGTCTCTAACGATAGCTCGGCCGCAACATAAAGTTTAATCTTTTTCCCCTGGGAGATGAAATCCAATTCGTTGAGAATATTGGTGTCCTGGGGATTTCCACAAGCGATTTTTAGAGTTACGGTTTTGGGGTCATATTCAAATGGCAATACCTGACGAGTGATTGCCAGCTTGGATGGAACCATTTTTATGATATTATCCGGAATTTCACGATTTGAGAGAAGCACACCATCGCAGCCAAATTGAATGCACAGGGCTTTTACCAGCCCGGCCTCATCGATATAACGATGATAAAGCAACTGTGACCCGAATTTTCCCCCCTGCATTTTCTGACGGAGGAGCGCCTCGTTTATCTGGGCCTCGGTTACTAACCCCTCCTGTTGGAGGATTTGATCGAGCCTGATTTTACCAGTTTGTACCATTAAACCTTTACAAA
>DOTU01000358.1:8539-14174 GCA_003520965.1 Candidatus Zixiibacteriota bacterium | reverse complement strand
CGGGAGTGGTAGTATTCTTAGCGTTAATACTCATCATTTTCATCCTACCTTCGATAAAAACTATCGGGCCAACGGAAGTTGGCCTGGTCATGAAACGATTTTCGGTCAAAAAAATCGCCAATGATAACCCAATCGCTTTCAGTAACGAGCCCGGATATCAAGCCGATCTACTCATGCCCGGTTTACGTTTTAAATTCTGGGTCTGGTTTAAGGTGCAACGATTCCCCTGGGTCCAGGTACCGGCTGGAGAGATTGGAGTAGTAATTGCTCAGGTTGGACAACCGTTGCCCACCGGAGCCAAATCAGCCATTTACAAAAAAGAGTTCGGCGATTTTACCAATCTGCGAGGATTCGTAGAAAACGGAGGCCAGAAAGGCGTGCAACGTCCGGTGCTGGCTCCCGGTACACTAGCCCCCATCCATCCGGTAGGTTTCCTGGTGATAACCAAGGATAAGGTCTATGGAATACCGGTTGCGCCGGAATATCAGGTTCTGTCCGATCAGGGTGCGCTGAATTCTACATCATTCGGGCTTGCGCCGGAAAAACTAATGGTGACCCGTATCGAGCCGCTCAGAGTGCCGTTGAACAAGGATCACGTCGATCCAAAGCTCGAAAGCAACAGGCTGGGCGATAACCAGCGGATTATCGATACAATTGGGATTGTTACTGTATTTGAAGGGCAACCTCTGGAAAATGGCGATATTGCTAGCCGTCTCGGCGGATTCAACGATGTTGAACAGCTTGAAACCCAGAAGGGTGTATCGGATCTTCAACTGCAGGAGGCATTATTAGGAAGTAAGAACTTTTTGCATAATAATTATCAGGATTTCCAGGCTTTTCTCGATAACGGCGGCAAAATCGGCTTGCAGCATGATCCCCTGCTTTATGGCGCATACACACTTAATCCCTTCCTGGTCTCCGTAGAGTTAATGTCGATGCTTGTCGTTGAACAGGGCCAGGTGGCGGTAATAAAATCGTATGTTGGATTGCC
The DNA here is from genome assembly GCA_003520965.1 of Candidatus Zixiibacteriota bacterium. Classification (GTDB taxonomy): domain Bacteria; phylum Zixibacteria; class MSB-5A5; order UBA10806; family UBA10806; genus UBA10806. The sequence goes on along the minus strand of DOTU01000358.1, from coordinate 13,183 downwards.
GACCGTCGATACATCTGGCTCGGAGTTCAAATTCGGTTCGCTGGTCCGCCCCGGACGGCGAGGTATCTGGCAGGAAGCTCTCCGCACCGGCAAATATCCGATCAATCCGCATTGCTATGTTGCCGAGATCGTTCCAACTGCGATCCTGACACTCAACTGGGCCGAGGCTGTATCGCAAGCCCATAATCTGGACCGGAATCTCAAACAGATTACCGCAAAAAGCCGCGAGGGATTCATCTTCAATATTGATCTCCAAGTTCAGATCCATGTCCCCGATACCAAAGCCCCGCGTGTGATTTCCATGGTTGGCACTATGCAAAATCTTGTTAACGAGGTTCTCCAGGCAGCGGTTGGCAACCATTTCCGCGATAAGATTCAGAGTATGCCCGCGGTTTCATTCATCGAAACCCGTCAGATGGTACAAGAGGAGGCTTTCCAGCATATCAGCCAGAAGTTATCCGAATATCAGGTGGAAACAAAGGGAGTGTACATTCAGGATGTTATCCTTCCCGAAGCCCTGGTAGCAGTTTTGACCCAGAGAGAAATAGCCAATCAGCAAATCGAAACCTTTAAGAAGCAGAGGGAATCGCAGGAGCAGCGCGTCCTTATGGAAAACACCAAAGGTACCGCTGATATGCAATCCGAATTGGCTAAATCGCGAGTCGAAATCGATATCAAAGGAAATAGAGCTAACGCCCGTAAGGCTGAGGCTGACGGTGAAGCTACTTATATCGAGAAAACCGGTACCGCACAGGGCGCTCAGGTCAGGGCAGTCGGTCTCGCAAGAGCCGAGGCGTTTGAACGTCAGGTTTCCGCATTAGGCCAGATTCCCACGGCCATCGTTAACAGCGTTACAGCCCTGGCAGAAAACGGCGTTAAAATCATCCCTGAAACTCTTGTCATGGGTGGGGGTAATGCTATGGATGGCGCCTTAGCTACTTTGATGGGATTCTTGAAAAATCAACAAAAGGGTTCTTCCTGGACAACTGAAATTAAATCGCCTTCCTCGAAACCGGACAGTAAGAAAAAAGAAGGTGATATTTAAGCATTGGTTAATTAGCAATACAAGTGGTGTCGGGTCTCCGAACCCGACACCTGTTAGCTGGCCTTTCAGATTCTAAAACCTGACCATACAAAGGTAGCAAGTTATGCTACGCTCCCAACCTTCCCGAATCCGTCAAATCCTCAATGAATCGAAACGATTTCAGATTTCTTGGCAACCCCAGATGATATGAGGCCAACGAGAGAATCACCTCGGCTACTTGTTTACCAGTCCGCTTATCAATAGCTATTTCGTCAAGTTTGGATAACGGTAACTCCATCATGGCTCGCAGAAGGTCCAGTGCCTCGGGAGTGACCTGGACTACCGGTTCATCAAGCTCCACGCATTCGTGCCCAATCAGGCCGCCGCGCTGAAGCGTTATCAGTAGCCTATCCCGCGCCACGGGCTTTCCGCAGGAAATACAAGCATCGAGCGCCGGGCCATATCCTTCTAAGGTTAGAAATTTAAGAAGTGCACTCCAAAAAAGTAATCCAGCCGATTCCGTCTTGGCACTCCGCAAAACTTTGAAATAATTGAATGTCAACTCAAAGGTTTCCGGGTGAGGCTCTTCGGAGTGGGATGTACGGTCGAGCACCTCGCACCAAGCCGAGGCAAATCCGTACTTGCGTGCATCCCCCGATATACCCTTAAAATCCTCAAGCAATCCCGCGCCACTAAGAACACCTAATTCGGTAGTTTCTTTTTTATAGAGATCGCCTTCGATGAGATTAAAAAGCTCGACTTTACCGCCGAGCTTTGATTTGGGTCGTCCTACACCTTTGGCTACGCATTTGACCTTCCCCATCTCGCGGGAATAAAGAGTCAGAACACGTGACGATTCGGTGATCCGGTTAGTGCGTATGACGAACGCTTCGATTTTGTATCGGCTCATCTGCCGGACGCCCGTTCTTCTGGGTTACTCCCCTGACTCGGCTTGCGGTTGAGTCGGCCGGTACAAACTGGATTATCTTCTGATCCGGCCGGGCATATCCATAAGTCTCAACTGCATAGCGCTGGATATACTGAGGGTCGTTTTTCATTTTATCGGCTTCCCATAAAAGATCGTTTCGCTGAACCTTCAAGACCTCAATATCCTTCTCTATGCGCTCGATTTTTTTGGATAAATACCACATCCTGAAAAAGCCAAATTCCCCCCAGAAAAACGAGATTACTATAAAGACCACCGCGGCCGTGATGACAAACATCTTAAGCTTTGATTTCCAACCCGGTTTGTTAACCCGGGAAGTAAATTTTTCTGAGACCCTGGGATATTCTCCCATCTATTTCCTCACTATTGACGAGAAGGCTTCCAGCCCCAAAAATCTGGCGCCTTCGCCAAGCTCCTCTTCAATCCGAAGGAGTTGATTGTATTTCGAAACTCTATCAGTGCGGCAACCTGAACCGGTCTTGATCTGCCCGCAACCAGCGGCTACAGCTACGTCGGCAATGGTGGTATCTTCAGTTTCGCCTGAGCGATGCGAAACCACCGCTGTCCAACCTGCCCGACGAGCCATCTCGATAGCTTTCATTGTCTCGGTTAAGGTACCGATCTGATTGAGTTTGATAAGTACCGAATTAGCCACATCCTCTTTAATTCCTCGCTGAATCCGCGATGTGTTGGTTACGAAAATATCATCGCCTACGAGTTGGACTCGATCACCCAACCGCTTGTTGAGATGCTTCCAGCCAGCCCAATCGTCCTCAGCCAAACCGTCCTCGATTGAGATGATCGGATAAGTATCAGCCCACTTGGCATAAAGCTCGGTCATCTCGGCGGCGGTAAGACTCTTATTCTCTGATTTTAGAACATAATGGCCATTTTCATAAAAGGAGGATGAGGCTGGGTCAAGCGCGATAAAAATATCCTTGCCCGCCTTATACCCAGAGGCCTCTATTGCCAGCATTATGAATTGCAATGCTTCCTCGTTGGAGCGCAAGTCGGGGGCGAAACCGCCCTCGTCGCCAACAGCCGTATTATATCCTTTTGATGCCAGTACTTTTTTTAGATTATGGAAAACCTCAACACCGCAGCGCAAAGCCTCGCTGAATGTTGGTCTACCAGCCGGGGCAACCATGAACTCCTGCAGATCGACATTGTTATCAGCATGCTTGCCGCCATTTAAGATATTCATCATCGGAACAGGCAAGATATTGGCATTGGAACCGCCAATGTATCGATAAAGCGGCAGACCGCAAAAGCTGGCAGCAGCTTTACATACGGCAAGCGATACTCCCAACACCGCATTGGCGCCAAGCTTACTCTTATCTTTGGTACCATCAAGTTCTAATAGCGCGGCATCGATAGCTATTTGATCAATTGGATCGATATCTTCTTCGATTATTGCCGGGGCGATGATATCATTGACATTACTAACTGCCTTTTGAACGCCTTTACCGAGATAATATGCCGAATCGCCGTCGCGAAGCTCCACCGCTTCAAATTCACCGGTTGAGGCGCCCGACGGGACCGCTGCTTGCCCAAAATCGCCGTTATCGAGCAGGCAATCGACCTCTATGGTAGGATTGCCTCTGGAATCTAAGATTTGCCTGGCGGTAATATCAACAATGGTAGCCATAACCCTCCTTATCGTATTAAATCAACAATCGAAACGTCAGGGAAGTTTAATACAACGATTGCAATAGTTCAATCGTTTTTTAAAAATATAATGCTCTTGGTGCTTTCCGGCAGCTTACCTTTTGCATTTCAGCTATGTACTTCAATCTGTGATGGTGATTTTATCGATTCCCTAACCCGATTCACTTTCTGAGTTGACGGGCCTCTATTTTTCCTGGGTCGGTAAAATACTAAAACGGTAGCCGTCAGTATAAATAACAAAAGTAAGTAATTCATATTGCCCCTCACTTTTTATTTCCATAACTGCCCAAGAAATATGGGGAGTATGAAGATATACTCTCGAAACCAAACCTGCTTTCGTACTTTCAACCTGATATTCATAATTCGGAAATCGAAAACAAAGTTCCTTTATGCGTATTTTGATTGAATGTGGAATGTAAGTAAATCACTTGGAAGAAAGGATCTGTCTGTTTCAAATAACACGAATATCAAAAAATGCGTTAGAAAAGATCATAATCTGATCATTATTAATATATCCAGGCTTGCTAAACGCCTTACCTTTTTAATTGTATCACATAGACACAACAAGACTTCCAGTATCTTGAAAGGGCTTCACAACCGATATGAGTTAAAGCTGCAAGCCGTTGCACATTGTTATATTCTGGGGAATAACCTGACCGTTCCGATTATGCAAGCCAGTATTTTGACCCTATCATCATGCATCGTAACATTATATATTATAATGGGTTTGCCTTATGAATTGGCTTTATCAAACTCCGCCAATATTCTCTTCATTTCGGCATATATCTTGCCTCTTTATGTATTGAAAGAATTTTGCGCGGGAGTGGTGCGGTTCGGTCACCCCGAACCCCCCCGAATGACTCGGGGCATCCCCCTCCTCCACTCCCGTGCGTTTTTATAAGGAAGGTTGTTTATGATTATCCTGAAAGAGAAACATAAAAAGCTAAACAATATAGACTTAGCTTTATTGTTGATTGGGCTTTTGGCTGGCCTGGTAATTATCTTT
>DOTU01000358.1:0-8224 GCA_003520965.1 Candidatus Zixiibacteriota bacterium | reverse complement strand
ATAGGGCCTATATTATACTATAATCAGTATGTCGAAAAGTGATGATTTGAATTTAAAGCTGGCTAACCTCCCGGAGCTTCCCGGCTGCTACCTATATAAAAATGATGACGGCCAGATAATTTATATCGGTAAAGCAAAGTCGATACGAAAACGGGTCCGTTCCTATTTCCAGAAGACTCATTCCGACCCAAAAACAGAACAGCTTGTCGGCCAGATTGCCGATCTCGATATCCTGGTCACCAACTCGGAAATCGATGCCTTGATATTAGAATCCAACCTGATTAAAGAACATAAACCACGTTATAATATTGATCTCAAAGACGACAAGCGGTTTCCTTATATCAAAATCACGATTGGCGAGCTTTATCCCCGCCTGTTTGTGGTCCGACGTATGGCCAGCGACAAAGCCAAGTATTTTGGCCCCTATACTAACGCCGGTGCTATGCGACGAACCCTGGCTGTTATCAGGCGCCTTTTCCCTATCCGCTCCTGCTCCCTGGAGCTCCCATCCAAGCGCAAACGTCATGTCTGCCTCGATTATTTCATCGGTCGCTGCCCTGGCTGTTGCGAAGATGGCAAAACCACTCCCGAAGCCTATCGGGCCATGATCGACGAGGTCATCATGTTTCTTTCCGGCAAATCGAAAGAAATATCGGGCCGCTTAAGGGTTCGGATGGAAAAACTTTCCGACGAAATGAAATTTGAAGAGGCGGCCAAGCTTCGCGACCAGCTTCAGGCTATTGAATCGGTTATTCAAAAGCAACGGGCAGTGAGCCATGACCAGATCGACCGAGATATCATTGCGGTGGCCACCGAAGGTGGCGACGCTTGCGTGGCATTGCTCCAGGTTCGCGAGGGTAACTTAATCGGCCAGGAGCATTATATCGTGGCCACAGCGGGGGAGGATAACAGCGAGGTTGTACGCAATTTCCTGCCACGTTACTATAAGACAGCTGCCATTTACCCGAACGAAATCATAATTCCAATGGAAATCTCCGATTCCGAGCTGATTGAAGAGTTCTTGAAAGAAAAAGCCGAGCATCGCATTCATATTATCGTGCCTCAACGAGGCGAAAAGGTTGAACTTATTGATATGGCACTCAACAATGCCAAGCATAATCTCGATCTCTATCTGGCTCAAAAAAGCGCCACGAAAACAAGGCCGCATCATGCCGTATATTCTCTGGCACGCGACCTCTATCTTAAAACATTGCCTCGTACAATGGCCGCGTTCGATATCTCAAATCTCGGCAAAGATCTGGCCGTAGGATCGATTGTATTCTTCTCCGATGGCCAGCCGAAAAAATCGGAGTATCGCCGAATGCGGATAAAATCTGTCGCGGGGCAGGATGATTTTTCGATGATGAAAGAGATTGTCGGGCGCTATTTGATTCATCTCACCGAAAATCAGAAAGATTATCCAGATCTGCTTCTCATTGATGGTGGCAAGGGGCAGCTAAATGCGGCGCTCGACGCCGTAAAAGAACAAAATATCGAGGATTTACAAGTCGCCTCCCTGGCCAAGCGATTCGAGGAGGTTTATCTTCCCGGCCGAGGAGAACCGCTTTCGATACCCAGAACATCCTCATCATTAAAACTTTTACAGCGCATCAGGGATGAAGCCCACCGTTTCGCGGTCACCTATCATCGCAACCTGAGATCGAAGCGACTTGAGGAGTCAGCGTTAGATAAGATTCCCGGCGTGGGGAAAAAGCGTAAACTCGATTTATTAGCCGCCTTCGGTTCTGTCGAAGGAATCAAGAATGCCACACTCGAGGCGCTCACTGCTACGCCCAATATCCCTGCCCATATCGCCAAGGCCGTTTACGACCACTTTAAGCAAGCCACAGAATCTGATGAATCTATGGGAAAGGAAATAGATGAATAGCCAACCGATAATCGATATCTTGGAGCTTGGACCGTTTTTCGTCAACTGCTATATAGTTGGAGACCCGGTTTCGAAAAAGGGGCTAATAATCGATCCCGGCTGGAACGCAGAAGAGATTATCGCCCATGTCAACCGATACGACTTAACTATCGAGAGCATTGTCATCACTCACGGCCACGCTGACCATATTGTGGCTCTCGAAGAGGTCCGCCGTAATTTTGGCGCTCGGGTTATGATCGGAGAAAAAGACGCTCCAATGCTTATCGATCCGAGCGCAAATTTGTCTGCATCCATGGGTGAAGAGTTGACGACAAAACCGGCTGATAAACTCCTGCACGACGGAGATATCATTCAGGTAGGAAAACTTCAATTTACGGTGTTGGAGACGCCTGGCCATTCGCCGGGTTCAATCTCGTTGTATGGGCATGATGTTGTTTTCACAGGCGATGCATTATTCTTAGGCTCCATTGGGCGCACAGATTTGCCCGGTGGATCGCATGAGATGCTGCTTGATTCCATTCAGCAAAAGCTTCTGGTGCTGCCTGAAGAAACAATCGTCTATTCCGGTCATGGACCGGATACAACTATCGGCCAGGAGCGGGATTTCAATCCGTTTCTCACATGACAGAACTGGCCGATTTTCACATCCATCCCAATTATTCTGTCGACGCCACAGGGACAATCCGTCAGTACTGCGACCGAGCGCTGGAAATAGATATCAAGCATATCTGTTTTACTACTCATTATGATTTGAATCCCAAGCGTCTTGATAAGGATGCATTCTGGCGCATAAATGGCCAGAAGGTTCCGGTTACAGATGAGCTTGTTTCGTGTTATTTTGAGGAAATCGAGCGAGTCAGAGAATATTTTTCGCCGTTTGGCCTTCATATTTTTCGGGGACTTGAGTTCGATTATTACGATGGCGTAGACAGAGAGGTTGAGCGCGTTAGAAATCTTTTTCCGATCGATTTCGTTATCGGGTCGGTACATTGCCTGGACGATATCGCGATCTCCGAAAAAAACGAAGCCCCGACATATTTTAACAGGAAATCCGTGGAACAGATGGCTGACGATTATATAGCTTTGTTGATAAAAGCGTCGCAAGTTTCGGGTTTCGATTGCCTGGCCCATCTTGATTATTACGTGCGATATGGACGGGAATATTACGGCGACGCTATCGATCATATCGAGCTTGAAAGATTCGATGAGGCTTTCGCTGCTTTTATCAAACATAATAAGGGGATCGAAATAAACAGTTCGCCATTTCGATATGGCTTACGGACATTTCATCCCAAACCGGAGATAATCGAGCGCGCCATAAAGGCTGGAGTTAATATTGTGTCAGTCGGTTCCGATTCCCATAAACCAAGTCAGCTTGGCGGCGGTGTTTCTGAGGCTTACAAATTTTTGGAAGGATTGGGCGTTACGCCCTCATTCCTAAAATGAAAAAACTCCCCCTTTTTTTTTACAACCGTAATACAATCGAGGTCGCTACTCGGCTTCTGGGCTGTCAAATAATTTGCAATACCGACGGAATAAAGACCGGCGGGATAATTGTCGAGACCGAGGCTTATCATGGCCCGGAAGATCCTGCCTGTCATGCATTTAAGGGCCATACCAGACGCAATGATGTTATGTATGGCCAGCCCGGATTTCTATATGTTTATTTCACCTATGGTAATCATTTTATGCTGAATGTAGTCACCGAGAAAGAAGGATTCCCCGCAGCAGTGCTTCTTCGAGGGATTGAGCCGCGTTATAATATCGAAATAATGGCAAAGCGGCGCGGAACGGATGATTTAACCAATATCTCCTCAGGCCCAGGCAAACTTGCTAAGGCGCTCAACGTAACCGGGCCCGACAACGGAACCGATTTAACGGGATCGCATATTTATATACTTGGTCCACCTGATAAAAAACCGAAAATCATCGCTTCTCCGCGCATTGGAATCGGAATCGCGGGAAGCGAGTTGCTCTGGCGGTTTCATATCGATGGTAATGCACATGTCTCTAAGCCAAACAAGTGGATTAAGGAGAGTTCATATTCGCTTGCTGAGGCTAAGAAACTGGGATTTGTTTTACCCGAAGAACGGTGACTGGCGAAAGTTTCCCTTACTCACCAACAGTTAAATATCTGCCACGCACCTTTTTCAAAACATCAAGCATTTCATCGTGAATAAGTACATTGGATGATAACACCTCACCCGTATCGATATCATACTTTTCGCCTGACCAGTCCGTAATCTTGCCTCCCGCCTCTGCTACTAAAAGCACACCGGCAGCTATATCCCAGGGACGAAGCTTGAATTCCCAGTATCCGTCAAATCGCCCGCAGGCAACATAAGCCAGATCAAGTGCCGCTGAGCCTGCCCGCCTGATCGCTTGAGCGCTTATAGCAAACGCTGAGAATTCAGTGAGGTTATTTTTATTTGAATCTCTAATATCATAAGGAAAACCAGTGGCCAGAAGCGCCTCGGAGAGTTTGGTAGCTTTTGAAACTGCAATTTTCTTGCCATTTAAAAAGGCCCCCTCTCCCCACTCGGCTGTGAAAAGCTCGTCTAAATTTGGATTGTATACGCATCCGGCAATAGAGATACCATTCTGAAGTAAACCAATCGAAACGCACCAAACAGGGAAACTGTGTGCGAAATTGGTAGTGCCATCTAAAGGATCGACTATCCACAGATAGGGTGATTTTTGAGTGGAGACAGTACCTTCCTCAGCCTGAAAACTGTGATCCGGAAACTTCTCGAAGATGATTTTCCTGATCAGCGCTTCCGATTCGCGATCCGCGTTGGTTACAAGATCGACATCCCCCTTTTTTTCGACCGAAAATCCCACTCTTTGTTTTTCCAATAGAAGGCTTCCGGCCGCCCGGGCAGCCCGCATTGCTATATCAAGAAATTCGCTCATGCTACCTTGCCGACAATTTCTTGTTCTTTATACTGTAACTGGTAAAGCCGATAATAGATGCCCCTCAAGGCCAAAAGCTGAGCATGAGTCCCCTCTTCTTTTATCACGCCCTTGTGCATAACGACAATGCGATTCGAATTTTTAATAGTCGAAAGACGATGCGCGATAATGATCGATGTCCGTCCTTCGAGAAGCTTTTGAAGCGCTTCCTGAATCAGGTTTTCGGTTTGAGTATCAACCGAAGAGGTGGCTTCATCAAGAATAAGGATTTTGGGATCGAAGGCCAGCGCGCGGGCAAAAGCCAAAAGCTGCCTCTGCCCCACTGATAGATTCGAGCCTCTCTCCCGGAGCACATGCTTTATGCCATCGTCATAATTATTAATGAAGCCGTCAGCGCCGACCGTACGTAAGGCCTCCAGAATATCCGGATCGGCAATTTCCTTATTCCCCAGGCGGATATTCCGGGCAATATCGCCCGAGAACATAAAAATATCCTGTAGCACAAGAGCAAAATTGCGCCTGTAATCTTTGAGTGGTATATCTTTAATCGATACGCCATCGAGCTTTATATCACCCTTCTGATAATTATAGAAACGAAGCAACAGGCTGATAATCGAGGTTTTCCCTGCTCCGGTAGCTCCTACAATTGCGATTCGCTCACCTGGTTTGATATCGAGATTGATATTTTTGAGTACCCATTCTTCGTCATTATAAGCGAAATGGAGATTCTCGAAGTTGATAGCCCCTTTTATTTCCTCCATTTTCTTTACACTCGGAGTATCGACGATATCGGGTTTGACATCCAATAACTTAAAAATTCTTTCGGAAGAGGCCATAGCCTGTTGAAGGATGTTGTACTTCTCCGAGAGATCGCGGATTGGCTGGAAGAATCGTTCCGTATACTGAATAAAGGCAACCAGCGCGCCGTATGTTAGAGCTTTGTGAATGATCTGGCCGCCGCCATACCAGATAATCAACGCCAGGCTTACCGCACCAAGTATCTCGACGACCGGGAAAAAGACCGAAAAATAGAAAACCGATTTTAAGTGACTATCTCGCAAATCCCGGTTCAAGAGATCGAATTTGCCGAAAGTTCTTTTTTCGGCGACAAAACTTTGTACCACCCACATACCGGCGATATGCTCTTGCAGAAATGCGTTGATCCTGGCAACCCGGGTACGCACGCGCCTGAACGATTCACGGACTTTGTTGCGGAAAATAATCGTAGCCACGAAGAGCGGGGGAATTACTGCCATACTGATTACCGCCAACCGCCAGTTGAGATAAAGCATCACACCGATAATCCCGAATAGCATGATAACATCACCAAAAATGGCAACCACGCCGGAGGTAAAAAGCTCGTTCAGCGCATCGATATCGCTGGTGACCCTGGTGACCAGCCGTCCCACCGGATTCTTATCGAAAAACGATAGCCCCAGATCCTCGATATGCGCAAATAACTCCATACGGATATCGTACATCGTCCGCTGGCCTACCCATTGAGTGATATAAACCTCGATATACTGCATGATAAACTGTAGCGCCATCAGGCCGACGAACAGGGCAATTATGCCCGAAAGGCCGGAAACATTTTTGGTGGTAATATATTTATCAATGGCGATTTTGGTAATAAAAGGGCCCGCCAACTCCGCGAGCGTGGCGATTATCAAAACGATAATAGCGAGAATTATATACCAGCGGTATGGCTTAAGATAACGCGCCAAACGCCTCATTAAGCGCGCGTCATAAGCCTTGCCGAGGATTTCCTCTTCCTGCCCGTAACCGTCAAGTGTCATTTGCTAATCTTATACTCTTTAATCTTTGTAAACGTAATAGGTGACAAGTGCTTTGGCTATCAATGTACCGGACATGTTTGTCACATCAACTTCGCCTACCGCGGTCTTGCGCCCCTTGTGGAGTATCTTTGCCAGGGAACGGATATCGCTGTCAGCGGGCGCCAGAAAATTAACCTTAAGCTCGATCGTGAGTATCTTCTCGTCTTCCTCTATCATTGTGAACAACGCCGCGGCCACACTGGTGTCGCATAATGTGGTAATAGCTCCACCGTGAATAAAGCCCATACCCTGTGTATTTTCCTGGCGATAACTGAGAATCAGAGTTGCCCGGCCGGGCTCGAGGTGTTCGACTTCGATCCCCAAATGCGCTGGGAACGGGTAATTCGGAAAATGCTCCCGGATTTGGGCCTCCCTATTTTTATCGAGCTTTTCTGGCATGGTGCAAATATATAAAGATAGTAGATAAAGTCAACCCGGCTTACAGCTCCGGACCACGTCATTGCAAGGAGTCCCTTGGACGACGAAGCAATCCCCCGGCATTAAGCGTCACTTATAAGAATAGATTCGCCTGCTATATAAAAGGGGATTGCTTCGCCCCGCTAAGAGTGGGACTCACAATGACACATTCTTATTTGATTTCTACCCTAATTTGCTTAAATTAGTTAGCTATGGAAGTTAGTCACATCAGAAATTTTTGTATTATTGCCCATATTGATCATGGGAAGTCTACGTTGGCCGACAGGCTGCTTGAGGAAACGCATACCATTTCGCACCGGGAGATGAAAATGCAGATCCTCGATTCGATGGATCTGGAACGCGAGCGCGGCATTACCATCAAATCTCACGCTATCAAGATGAACTATGCAGCGTCAGATGGCCAGGAGTATGTGCTGAACCTGATCGATACACCGGGGCATGTTGATTTCACCTACGAGGTCTCGCGCTCGCTGTTTGCCTGCGAAGGGGCGTTGTTGGTGGTTGATGCCTCCCAGGGGATTGAGTCCCAGACGATCTCCAACCTCTATCTGGCGATGGAAGCCGAACTGCATATTATCCCGGTGGTCAATAAAATCGATCTCCCGTCGGCGGAGACTGAGCGGGTGGTTGACGATCTGGCTACGCTACTGGGCGTAGAGCGGGATGCGATTCACAGGGTTTCGGCCAAGGCGGGTATCGGTATCGCTGAACTCTTAGAGGCGATTGTTAATGATATACCGGCGCCTGTTGGCGATCTCGACGCCCCAGCGCGGGCGCTCATTTTTGATTCGGCATTCGATACTTATCGCGGGGCGGTGGCGTATGTACGGGTATTCGATGGCACATTCCATAAGAATGATTGGATGCGCCTCTTTGCGCATGACAGAGAATATCAAATCGATGAGGTTGGGTATCTCAAACTAAAATATTTCCCGCAGGAGACATTGACCGCGGGCGAGGTGGGCTACATTATCGGAAATATCCGCAACGTGCGCGATACGCAGGTGGGCGATACGATCACCACGCGCGAGAAACCGGCCTCGTCTCCACTGCCCGGTTTTCGAAAAGCCAAGCCGATGGTTTTTGCCGGGCTTTATCCGACCGACAGCGAGAATTTCGAGGATCTGCGAACGGCAATCGAAAAGCTGCA
>DOTU01000103.1:736-5960 GCA_003520965.1 Candidatus Zixiibacteriota bacterium | reverse complement strand
GTTGGGATTGAAGGTTGTCTGGTAGACAACTTCCGGGTTTGCGGCAATCGCCCCAAAAGCGCAAAACAATGTTATTGCAAATAGGGATGCCGCTACCAATGTAGTTCTCATTGCCATCTATCGTAGCCTCAGCCGGAAGATAAATAAATAAGTAAATATGTCAATAGAATTTAGCGAGGAAGAATGGGAAGCGAAACAGATCCGATATCCGTAGCCCACCGAGACCGGACAGTTACCGTATCCGGGATGAATAAAAATCTCTCAGATGGTTGAAAAGGTGATATCACACCCGGGGACCATTCTCCATTGCTGTCACTATCGGCGAATAACTCAAATCGATAGATACCGGGCATTACCGAGCTAAAATTAAAACCGCCCGCGAGCTCCAAATGTGACTGGTAGGTGCCTTTTTCCTGACTATAGTTACTTAAAATGCCAATGATATTTCCAACTCGACCTGATTCGAGGGTAGCGGTAACCGATCCAACAGTATCCTGCGGAGGTAGTCTAAATGAAAATGATAAAATGCTATCTCCCATTGTGTTTTGAAAATCATCCTGCATTTTGTCTGCTTTAAGCGAGACATTTATTTTTTTCTCTCTGGGTATCCGCGCTGGAAATCTCAATCGTACTATATTAGGAGTTACCCAGGCTGGGGAAAATCGTAGAGTATCTATTGAATCGGCCATGACCGTAACAGCCGTAGGCAATGTAAGCGCCCTGATCCCCTTCGAAAAGGTCATTTCGATTAAAGAATCTTCGTAAATACTGGTCGAACCGTTGGGAGGAAAGATCGTCTGCAGGGTAGCCTTTACCGTATCGGGCATTTCAATTCCGGTAAACCTTATTCCTGCACTATCAAACGGAACCCCCCAGATACTGACAAGCCCATGCGAAATAAGCTGGTAGCTGCGACCGGCAATTTGTGGATCCGTTTCGAAAATTAGAGCCCCGCTTTCACCAATGTAAGGAGGCCCGAAATTAAGAAGCGAGTCGTTATTATATGAAATCCGATATAAATCAGGATTGAGCATTCGGTCCTTTTGAGGTAGCTGAGAAAATTCCACAGCTATTCGTTGGCGGCTCAGGGGCGTAGCTTTACTGATATAGGCCGTAGCTGTATCCCGTCGAGCCGGTCTTAATATTATTTTCTCAATCTGCTCTCCACTGGTAATGTTAAGAATACTCGGGGGCAAACCAATTTCCTCGGAAGACGGGTCCCAAAAAAGATCGTCGTTTTTATCGTTAACGGCCACAACAAGATAGCTGTTATTTCCAAGATGTTCAATTTTAAAACCGCCTATAGAGTCAACCTGGGTGGCGTAATCGGGAATTCTGCGGTAGAACCCTTCCGCGCCACTATCGCCCAAAGCGTAGGCCCAGATATCATAAGCAATATGTTGTCCGTCAGTAGAAAAAATAGCTCCGGAAATCCCGCCGCTATCTATTGCTATTCCGGTGGAAAAAGCGAAACTCTGGGAACGGCCAAGCTTGTTGCCGCGGATATCGGTTGCGTTTGCCCCTATGGTCAATATATAAGTTGTGCCGCCCCTAAGATTTTCTGGAGGAACTATAGTCAACTTTTTTCCGGACCACTTAAACCTGGGATATCCCCAGAAAACCGGAGATAGAAAGATGGCGCCCTCGGTATTTTCATGCTGCATGGTTTTAGAAAAAGTAACATCGAATGATGCATCTAACGGAAGCAAGATACTACCTTCAGCAGGATCGACCCCCAATATAGCCGGAGGCGTCTTATCCTCGGGACCGCCTTTGGGAGCTTCCCTGACGGCGCAAGAGGAGATGATTAGGAATGCGGCAAAAAGCCAAAAATAAGTGGTAGTATGTTTCACCGGGAATTTATCTTGGCGCGTATGGTTTGGTCATCCGGTTTTAGCTCGAGAGCCTTCTCCCAGCTTTCTCTGGCCAGGTCATCTTGTTTCAGGGCCGAGTAGATATCACCCTGGTGATCATAAATGACGGGATCTTCCACTTCGGTTTTAATGGCCTTTTTCATTTGAGCTAAGGCTTCATCATATTTGCCCATTTTATACAACACCCAGGCGTAACTGTCAAGGTATGCGCCGTTTTCAGGCTCGATTGCCAAAGCCCGCTCGATAAGCTCTTTGGCCTCTTTCAGTTTTAATCCCTTCTCGGCATACATATATCCCAGATAGTTCAGGGCCATTGCGTTTTGCGGGTCTTTCTGAACAACCCATTTGAATTCCTTTTCAGCTTCATCGGAATTGCCCAGCCGTTCATCAGTTGAGGCCAGGCTGAAGTGCAGCCCGATATCATTTGGGTTGAATTTCAGAAGCCGCTGGTACCCTTCCCTGGCAAGATCGTAATGCTCATTTCTGGCGTGGATAATGGCTGTATAAAATATAACCGCATCGGAATCCTGCGGCATAGCCTTCATTGCATCAGCCATGATTTCCAGCGATTCCTGATATCGCTCCTGCGAGTCGACCACCAGAGCCAGATTTATCCAGGTATCGGTGATAGTATCGGCTAACGACAACGATTTACGGAAATACTCTTCAGCAGCCGAATACTCTTTTCTTTCCTGTTTGATACGAGCAAGGTAGTAATAGAGGTTAGCGTCGGCGATTCCCTTTTGATCGAGATTGACCATCAAAGACTCAGCCTGGGGAAATTTGCGATTTCCAAAGAGAATCATGGCATATCGCTTTTCGATAGCCGGGTCTTCCGGAACTAGTTCCATTGCCCGTCTGGCCAATTTTTCGGCTCTATCGAAATCATGACTATTATAGAAGACGATAATAAGTGAGCCCAGCATTTCGGGGTCTTCCCAGTTTTTCTCGGCCAATGCATAATAAATACTGTCTCCTTGAGCCGTATCTCCCCTGGCGAGATGAACGGAAGCCAGACCCACGATCGGCCGGACATCCACGGTATCCAAAGCTGCGGCTTCGGAATAGACCTCTAAGGCCTTATCGAGTTTATTTATTTTGATATAGAAACCCGCCAGATCAAGTAGCCCTTCAAGTCTGTTGGGAGCGAAATTGACCAGGGCCCGATACTGCTTTTCGGCTTCTTTTTCCTTGCCCAAAAACTGCATTATCCGGGCTACATAAGCCCGAGTCAAGTATTGGGTAGAATCAATATCCAGCGAGCGCATATAAAACTTGGCAGCGCTTTCAAGCTCCTTATTGTACCTGAGGCAGTCGCCGATGAAATTGTAATCATCGGAATTTTTTTCGGAAATCTCAGATCGTAAGATAGCTGCCTGATCAAACTTCTTCTGATCAAAATATATCTCAGAAAGTACACGGCGGATCTCAGCCGAGTTGGGATCAAATATCAAGGCTTTGCGGTATTCATCGCCGGCGGAGTCAAAATCTCCGGCCTGCTCATATAGATCGCCCTGAACAAAATGCTCGTAAGCCTTGGCAGAGGCAACCGGGTCGACCGATTCTTTTGTCGCTGTAGAGGATGGGCTTACTCGTTTGGCCGGACCGCCGCAAGCTTGCAGCAAAATGATTGAAAGTAAAAAGGCATATTTTAACGATCTCATAAAATCCTGTCTATTTACACAATTTATGAATCCATACTTCTTCGATTGAAGCTGTCACACAATTTTGCAGAAACGTGCCATTCATCGAAGTAACCAATCTTTCGTCTATCACTTACTATCAAACGTCGTTAACACTATTTCTGTTCCATTCAACCGGTTAGCCACCCTATCCAAAAATCCAATCTACCAATCAGAGTAACGCTATTTCGATAGACCATGATAGCCCAATCATTGCGCATTAATTATCTCAATTTGGGACCGCTTTGTCAACCTTATTCATCCAAAAAAAGCGGCCCGGGCGATAGCGCCAGGGCCAAAGTTTGAAAGGTATAAATCGGTCACAGTTAACGCGACTTTCTATCCTTTTCGGTCTTATCGGTCTTTTCCGATCTATCCGATTTCTCTTCCTTCTTTCGTTTTACAGTCTCCGGCGGTTTTTTGAGATTGTCGTTAATACCATCGCCGTCTTTATCAATGAAGCTGTCACGGTGTCTTTCGCCAGATGGTTGCTCGGGCTGCTTGGTTCGGGCTGCATCCCGATTGCCGTCCTGATTGTGTTCCGGCGGAAGCGCAGCCTTGTCTGGAACTTGGCTCGCCTGTGATTCCCGCTGCTTTTCCTCGTTGGCCTGGCTATCAGATTTGGGCACCCTTTTTACCGCTGATGCCGGTCCGGCCATGATAAACGAGAGCAGAACTGCTGCAATGAGTATTCTATTTGTCATCTTACCGTCTCCTGGAGGATTTACCGCCTGAAGTCCGACTTTCTTTCTCGTGATTGCCTTTATCGCTGTTACTCGATTTCTGGCGCTCAACTGTGCCGCCATTATTCCCCTTATCGGGTTGTGACTCTCTCGATATTTCGGCGGGCTTGGAGATGCTCTCTGTCTGCCTCGATTTCTCAGTTGGCCCGTAAGTACTATCTGTCTGCTTCGATTTCTTGTCTGGTCTGGAGATGTTCTCTCTGGAAGAACCCTGAGCCGGCCGGGACACCTTTTCATATTTCTTTATATCGGACGAATTCGATTCGTGCTTTTCGACCTGCCACACTTTTTCAGGTCGGCTCTCGCGGACCACCGGCTTATCCTCTTGAGGTACACGTGGCTTTTCAGGAATGATCACCTTTGGCGGATTGTCAGTTCCATAACCCGGCTTTTCGATACCCTGAGACTGGCGCCCGCGGATATCCTTCTCACCATTATTGATATTAACACGACCCGGCTGACTTGGTGTTATCTGACCTGGCTTATCCATTCCAATGCGCGAACGATCCGGAGTATCAATCCTGACTTTCTTAACCAGCGGCGCGTCCTTGGCAATCACGCCTCGATCGGCATAATCACGAATAACCGATGGCGGAAGCGCTCTCTCTCTGATATGCTTTTCTCTAATCGGCTTAACCTGGTCGCCGAAATTCGGCTCATTGCGATAGCGCTTCTGCTCGAAAACCCAGCTACGGAAATGATCGCGTCCGTAACGGTAATCTTTGAAACGGGAATCGAACCTGGCATCGATATCGAATCGTCGATGTGCGGACGCATAGAAATAGCGCTGGTAGCAGGGATAACCGCCGTAGTAAATCCAAACCCAGTGATAACCAATAATAACCTGTGGTATTAGAACCGGCGCGATACCATAGTATACGCCATCGATCCAGACCTCACAGCCCGGCCAGGCCGCTCCAACCCA
>DOTU01000103.1:0-356 GCA_003520965.1 Candidatus Zixiibacteriota bacterium | reverse complement strand
AATCTATGGTTGATTTGATCCGCAAAATCATCCACGCTACCATTGACCGTGGTGATAAAGTACTTGTTATTATAGTATTGATCGCCGCCATAATCGTAGCCGATATATTTCATGAAATCAGGCGGATTCATAAAATCATAACTGGCTACAGCATAAATATGCTCGCGTCCCGACGCTCCCGAGACCTCCATCTTGAAATCGTCATTGGTATCGGGTATACGATAGACCTGGTCGGCGCTGGCGTAAGTACTGCCGCTCATACTATTAGGAAAAAGAACTGTAACTTCGCCTGACGGGTCAACATCATAGACCACTACATAGCAGTCCTGATCGGCTCTGAAATAAACGGCCACATC
>DOTU01000295.1:700-6885 GCA_003520965.1 Candidatus Zixiibacteriota bacterium | reverse complement strand
CCCGAACCGGTCGGCCCGGTAACCAGAATCATACCATACGGCAAGCTGATTGCCCTGCTAAAGTTATCTAAGGCCAATTCGGGGAATCCAAGTTTGGTAAGATCAATCATAAGTGATTTTGGATCTAATATTCTCATGACAATCTTTTCGCCATAGATAGTCGGTAAAACCGAAACGCGTAAATCAATTGTGCGTTCCCCCAGTTTTACTTTGATCCTGCCATCCTGCGGCAAACGACGCTCGGAAATATCGAGATCGGCCATGATTTTGATTCGCGAGATGATTGCCGAGCGATATTTGAATGGAATTGGAGCCATTTCCTGTAAAGCGCCGTCGATACGGTAACGGACTCGAATTCGTTTCTCATAACTTTCGAAATGAATATCCGAAGCGCCCTTCCTGATAGCATCGGCAATAATCCCATCGACGAGTTTCACCAGCGGTTTTTCCTGTACCGCTGACTGTAATTCCTGGTCGGAAGGGGCTTCTTCGACTTCCTCCACCACCTCTAGATCGCTGCTCATCCCCTTAATGATTTCATTGATGCCACTGGTATCGCCGTAATAAGTCTCAATGGCGCTTTGAATGGTGTTCTCCGGCGAAATTACCGGCTGGATATTACAACCCGTGATAAATTTTATGGCGTCGAGGACATAGATATTATTGGGATCGGATATGGCAACAATCAGAGTCTTTCCCAACTTTGAAACAGCAATAACATTGAATTTCCGGGCGATATCCTGCGGTATAAGCTTTACTATTTCGGGATTGAGTTCAATGTCGGTCAAGCGCAGTGCGCCGATATTTAGCTGTTTGCCGATAAACTCAGAGATGATATTTTCATCATTGACCGCTCCGATTTTAACTAAGATCTCGCCCAGTTTACCGGCGCCGTTTTTTTGCATTTCGAGCGCTTTTTGAAGCTGGGCATCAGTGATCTTGCCGGCTTTAACCAGTATTTTACCTAATTCTATCGCCATTCCATACACCGAAAATCCCGCAACTTACGTGAAGAATTCTCTCAATTACTCCTTAAAAATATCATCCAGTTTTGCTTCAGCACTTGCCGAGAAATCTTTGTTAAGTTCAAGCTCGTCTTTTTTATTTTCACTTGTTCCCGAGAGAATATTCTTCAGGGCTTCCCCAGTTTCCTTGGCATAGAGCCTGATCATTCCAATCGTAGTGCGATCATCAAAAATGACTACCATAATGGCATGCTCATCGATCAGGGAAATATGAATGTGATCTTTTTTCCCTTGATGAAATAGAACTGAGAACTCCGGCTCGCCTACCAGTCGAGCAATCTCCCTGGTAGAGGCGAAGCTGCCCGCTAGAAGAGCTGCCAGGGCAGTGGTGTCGAGCGTATGGGTAAACCCCTGACGCGTGATGAGGTGCCCATCCTTATCCACCAGGAGCGCGCACTTGGCTTCGGCTTCCCTGATGATCCGGCTGAGCGCCTGATCGAGCTGTTGTATTTGATCCTCATAGAGAACCTGCTGTTCCTGAGACAACGTAAACCTCCTTGTATTCACCAAGTCTTACTTTTTCGATTTCTTAAACCAGCCAAAAATATTAAACTTGCCCGTTCTATTTTTAACTTTGCGGCTTTCAGCCATTTGCGGCTTTCGAAACGGCATAGAATTTTTAAGGTTGATATCAGCCAGTTCCTCATCTTCATCATCACTAAACGATTCATCCTGATATGACGGCCAGGAGTTTTTGGGCTCAGGCTGAACTGCTGCCGTCTCAACCTCGCTGTATTCATGGGTTAAGCCAAAATCCTGGGCAAGAACGATGCTTTTCGTGCCCGGCTCGAGACCTTCACTGCTAATAACTGCTCTCTCTGTTGTCTCTTGTGGAGTCTCGGTGGCATGAGCCTCTTCATGGTTATTATTTTTTTCCTCAGGTGTGTCGGATACTACTACTCTGGCAGGTGTATCGGCTATCACTGATGATTCGATACTTCTGGTTCCGATTTTATCGGATGATTTTATCCTTTGCTCGGGCAGCTCAACGCCCCGGACATTAACTTCCGGCTTGGGGGTGACAGGAGCCTCAATTATTTGAGGACGTTCCCCTGCAGATGACCCAACACCTGCTGCAACTGCAATCTTGGGAGTAGCCTGAGTTTTAATGACCTTGGCTGGCTCCATCCGTTTGGCTTTAACCTGATCCAAGACAATCTTACTAATGGCTTTGAGCGTCTTAAATACACCGTCACCGGTAACCGCCACAGCCTCGAAATATGGTAAGCCCCCGGGATTTAAGATCTTCTCCAATTCGGCGATAGAGGCAATATTGGGTAAATCGCGCTTGTTATATTGAAGAACCAATGGGAGCTGTTTGATATCATAACCGTACTCCTCAAGGTTATCTTTCAAGTTTTGCAGCGATTCTATGTTTTCATCCATTTTGGATAGCTGGCTATCAGCCACAAAAACCAGGCCATCGACTCCTCGCAAAACAAGCTTGCGAGTGGCGTTGTAATACACTTGGCCCGGAACGGTATATAGCTGAAACTTGGTGGCAAAGCCTTGTATCGTCCCCACATTGACCGGTAAAAAGTCAAAATAGAGAGTACGATCGGCATCTGTGGCTAGGCTTATCAGTTCACCACGGGTCTCGCTGGGGACTTTCTTGAAAACATACTGCAAATTTGTGGTCTTCCCCGAAAGGCCCGGACCGTAATATACGATCTTGGAGATTATCTCCCTGAAGGCATAATTGATCGATACCATAAAGCGCTAATTCCTCTCTACATCCCCTTAATTTGCAAAACAGCGTTTTTTATCTCCAGCCTTACCAATCCAACATTAACCACCGGCTCTGTTATAACCGCCAGTATTCCCACTCCGGCGTTACTTAAAAAGATCTTACCGGCGTCGGCCTCAATTGTAACCTTCTCGAGATTTTGCTGTTTGAGACGGTCCAGCGCTTTTGTAACATTAGACATGATCGAAGCTGCCATCGCACCAACAGTTTCGTCTTCGAGTTTGGCATCGAGATCGGCCGCAATGATGATACCATCATTGCCGACCAGCATGGAGCCTTTAACCCCGGAGGTTTTGTTTAAATCGCCCAGGACCTCATACATGTATCGCCTCCATATTTTTCGCCTTGATTCCATTTGAGCCCGCCGTTATAACCTGCGGGTATTTATTTTTTAAGTGAGATGATATCATTTCCAAGGCGCGCCCGATGCGTACAGTTAAAAGCTCATCGGCGGTCCTCTCAGCAGATACAATCAGGAGAAATGGCGCAGAGCGGGCCACGGTCAACCAGTCCTGACGCGTTTTAATTGCCAGATATTCAACGCCGGGCTGAAATAACCTGGGCAGAATAGCGTCCAAAGAAGAAGATAGCTCCAGGGCCAGGGCGCAAAAGGTCTCTGCGTCAAATCCTTCCGTGCCAATTTGAGCAATTACTAACCCCTCGGAATCTGCAATTACGGCCCCTTTCACCCCGGCATACTCGCTTAAATACTTTACTGCCATCTGAAATTTATCCTGGTTTTTGACGGCTTTGATTCGGCTCATATTGATATTCCTTAGATTTCAACGCTCTCGAAGAGCTCTTCAATTTTAAGCTTTAAGGCTCCCATACTGACATCGTCTCTGGTGTAAACGACCAAAATAAATTTTGCCTTGGTAATGATCCAAATCTTTGAGGAATAAGTCTCGATCAGTACTTCACGCACATTGCCCAGATCGAGTCGCTGGGTTCCCTGTAAAGCCCAATCGACAATTCCCCTTGATAAAGCCGCAAACTCCTCTTTGACATGGTGGCTATCGAAACGGCTGTCCAGGAGAAGCCCGTTTTGACTGACAGCAAGTACTCCCAGAACGCGGGGCATCACCTTAAGGATACTTATAGCATGTGACAGGGAGGGGTTTTCATTTTCGATCTTTTCAAGCTTATTCGATATCTCTCTGGGAAGCATGATTTCATCGGGATGAGGCTTTTCATTGATCAGTGCCAAAAGACTTTTAACATTTTCATCATCGGGATCAGTGGCCTCGAGCCCTTGCAGGGTAAGGAGCGCCTCAGCTTTCTGGCCGCGGTGAATCTGCATCTCAGCTTCTAAAGCCTCAATCGCTCTTGTCCGGCCTCCTGATGCTATGGCTCTTCCCAACTCATCGGATGCTTGATCATAATTTTTTCGCGCCATTTGAATTTTGGCCATAACAACTCTGGCCGACGCGTATCCAGGGTGCATTTTCAGACCTTCGGAACAAATTTCATAAGCCCGATCAAGGTCACCCCTTTTGCGGAACGCCTCAGCTAAAGCTGCGAAAATCTGGCTCTGAGGATTGCCCTCGAGAATCTTCTCGCACTTGGCGATACGATCATTTATTTCTACGACATCAATCATATAGGACCTCTCAGGTCAAAACCAACTAATATTGTTATCGACAAAGCTGTTGAGATGTTTAGAGGCCAATTGCGGTTTATTGCAGCCTCTTTTTATAGAATATTAAACCTACAAGGGTAAAAAACATGCCCCCTGTTCGCGTAAAAAGGAGAATTGGTCGAAGATCGTACTGCTTAAAAAATAAGGCGTTAATATCCAATAAGCGTATCAGGCTGGCCACCCCGGCCAGGGCAAATCCCACCGCAATTAAAATCCAGGGCTGCGCCAGCGCTCCGCCGCTTAGCCCTTTTAAAATCATTATTGCCAGTATCAAACTTATAATTGAAACAGTCAGAGAAAACGACTCCTGCATCAGGTCGTATCCCTTGCTGGTCATGGCATCCGCGATTCCATAATTGATAAACACCAGCCCGATAATTAAGGGAAGGCGTATCGTTTTCATCATCTATCTCGCAAAGCTCGCGAGAACTCCTCTTCCAGCCCATATTTTAAGGCTAGTTGACGATTGCGGTTGATGCTGTTTTGAATATTAATTTTAATCTCGGAGACAACACGGCGATATATCTTATTTCCCAGATGTTTTTGAACTGCAACAAGATAATCATTGAGAAGCGAATTAAAATTGGAAACAATACGCCAAAGGCGGGCTTCCTCGGGCAAACGTTTATAGAAGTCCAGAAATTGATCAAAATTGATAGTTCCATCACGGGCTGTAAATGACTGGCTCAAGACCGGATAAAACATCTTATTTTCTTCAAAAGTCTCGAATATTATTCGATCCCCCCTGTTCCCCAATTTGCCCTTAAGATCGGAGAATATAAGACCGAGATTGTTGATATAAACCTGTGCCAGGAGCTCAACTAAAGCTTTTTGCTCCTGTTCAGACGTCTTAACTACCGGCATTTGTTTACCAACTCTGATCAACCCCATTTTATAAAGATTGCTCAGCGCTTTGCTGGTTTGGAATTGATCCAATAAACAATCGTCGATAACCTTTGATAATTTCTTACCTCCTCCAATTGTAGCAAGCACCATCAATTCATCTTTGCTTATTCTCATATCATCAACTTTAAGGACCGGATTGGGCACTAACTCGATTTGAGCATCATCAGGAGGGAGTACTTTTTTAAGTTCTGTCCACTCATCTATGCGGCGCAGCCCCTCCATGATCATATTCATTGGGTTAAGTTGTGTCGTTACAGCATCAGGTGGTGGAGTCTTCCCCTCGATAAACTCGAAATCACCATCTTTCCAACCGAAGAGGCTATACACAATTTCATCGATCTGCATCTTCAAGCAGTCATAGAGCTCATCTCTGCTGAGAATTTCCTTTTCCACCAAAATCTGACCAAGTTTTATCCCCGGTTTTTGTTCCTTTAGTATAGAATCAAGTTCGAGCTTGGTGATTTTTCCTCTTTTTATCAAAAGGATTCCAAGCATGTCCTGTTTATCGGAGGAATTGGCGTATATCAATTGTCCATGGTTGAAATAAATGAAACGGCGGGATTCGCCTTTGCTTATCGAAAGGGCGCCTGTCTTCTGTGATGTTACAATCAACTGAAAGATATCAGCCGGTGAAACGGTTTTCAGATTGCCCGCGAAACTCACTTCATTTCCTCTCTGTAAAAACCGGTTTCATTGTCTCGATCGTAATAGCTGTATCCACTCCACTGATGGAGATGCCTCCGAAAAGGGACGTTGCCAGAACCCGCCCCGCAGAATGTGTCAGTTTTTCGCGTTCTCTTGGTATCGCCTGCGAATACCTGTCCGGAGAAAAAACAACTACTTCCGGATTAACTCTCTCAATTGCCTT
>DOTU01000295.1:0-355 GCA_003520965.1 Candidatus Zixiibacteriota bacterium | reverse complement strand
CCGCTCCAGTCCAGTCAGCTAAAATTATAGTGCCATTCCCGACTACCAGGGCCGGGAGTAAGCCTTCATATCCTTTCTTATTATCGGACTTTTTCCAGAAAACCTTTATGTTGGCCGGAAAATTGCTTTGGGCTGAGTAAGTTGTACTGGCTAAATAAGTTAATGGAATAGTGCCCTGTCCACTATCATTCCCTGAAAAGGAAATCAATTTAGGATTAAATTCTGAACGCAGTTCTTTTATCGCCCCAGAATCGGGAGTTGAGGTGAAAAGGTAATCGAGCTTTCCAGCATGATGATTCAGCAAATGTGGTAATAAAACATTATCAACATCATCCTGCGAGCTGAAACAATCATA
>DOTU01000093.1 GCA_003520965.1 Candidatus Zixiibacteriota bacterium | reverse complement strand
ATGTCAGCCGGTAGAAGTAGGACGTACCCGGATTGATATTGGTATCAAGATAGAGGGAGGTCTCAGGCTCTGCTATTTGATTAAAGACAGAGGGCGAAAAGCCAGGGAAGGTATCTCTGAAGACCTGATATCTATTAAAGTCGGCCTCATAATTATTTCTCCATGTGATATTAATACCCAGAGTATCAACAAAGGCTCTCAAGCTATCAGGTGCCTTCGGGGCTAAATCTAAATAGGTATAGCTGCAGCCGCCGGGGCCGCCGTAGCAACCAATATCAGATCGGGTCCCGTCCACATCCAGTATATCGGGGTCGCCGGCATCTATGAAGGGTGAATAAGCCTGCAAGTGAACATCGAATGAATCAGGATTGGCATACATGGGGAAGGCATCGATATTGCCGATAGTATCAATATCTTCCCAGGCCCAGTTATATAGAGATATATCCCCATAGGGATTGTCATAGAAACCTGAATAGGCAATAGAGAGATGATGGATATAATTATTAAAGTGTACAGCTGAAACGCCATAGCCACATTCCGAGGCAATATTATTTTTTAGGGTTACATTAACAGAATCATGGTCATCCCTGATATTGTAAGCGTAATAATCGTACCAGCGAACGGCTCTTCTGACGGTATTATTAAAAACCAGGCCAAGACGGGTTCCTACAATATCCGGCCCGGTAGTGAAGTTATCCACATAGTTATTACAAAATATAAGCGTATCCGCGGGGCCAGGATCGGCGAAAAATTCACCTAAGGGTTGATAATGATCAAATACGAAAATATTGTTTTCAATAATACCCTTGGAAAAGTAGGTTGAAAATACTGTTGGATTTATAGTGGTTTTAAAATAATTATTCCGAAATACCAGCTTTCTGACTCCAAAAGAGGCATCCACGGCATTATCACAATTGATAAATATGCAATCTTCAACTTTAGTAGAATCACCTGCTCCAGCTACCCCTGTTCCTCCAGTAAATTTGCACCCTTTGGCAATTATGCTCTCGCTGAAAGTTTGGGAGCTAAAGCATACAACCGCATAGGTGCCTGAGTGCTGGAAAAAAATATCCTGGGCCACTGTCCTATTGGCAGCCATCCACAAAATATGCGGTTCACTGGTCCAGCAATGGGTCGAATCAATGCCAGCGCCTATAAAAGTCATGCAGCTATCTTGAGTTCTCATTCGGACAAGCTGATTATAATCCCCCGCTCCTATATAGATGGTATCATGGGGGCTTGAGGCATAGACGGCAGAATCTATTATCTCCGCTGCTGTCTCCCAGCTTGTATAGGGGTAAGTATTAGAACCTGTATGGCTGGCGTAGTGGTAATCGGCACGGGCGAGGGTGGCAGAGAAAGCCAGAATTATCACAATGAAAAATGGGCGGAAACGAGGCAAAAGCTCCTCCAACATTAGAGATTGACCAGTCTAATATAGGAGGAAAATGGGGAGATGGAAAGGGAAAAAGGGCAGTCATTGCGAGGAGCGAAGCGACGAAGCAATCTGAATACATATAGCCGGGGTATCTAATTTAATAAATGACGCTTTATGCGGGGGGATTGCTTCATCCCGCTGCAACAGCGGGATTCGCAATGACACATTCTATTTGGGGATTGCCGCGCTTCGCTCGCAATGTCATAGTTTCTAATACAGCCCGTATTTGCTGATCCGGTCGCGGAGGGTGTTGCGGGAGATGCCCAATAACTCCGACGCCTTAACCTGATTGGAACCGGTAAATTTCAATACCGCTGACATCAAAGCTTTTTCGAATCCCGATTGTAAATGATGATAAAGATGATTGCCGGAGATACTGACCATCTTCTCGAAATTGGGATTCAGGATATCTGCAAACATCTTGGCGTAATCTGCCTCGATCTGTTCAAGATCGATTCTAATCGTTTCCCGATGTTCCGAGAGTACCGGGAAATCCTCAGGTAAAAGTATATCGCCCTTGGCCATGACCACCGCGGTATGGATATTGTTCTCCAACTCGCGCACATTACCCGGCCACGGATAGCGCATCAAACCGTCCATAGCGGTTTTGGAAATCCCATGAACTTCCTTGCCGGTTTCCTCGGAGTAGGTATTGATAAAATGATCGCACAGGATCGGAATATCGGAGCGGCGTTCCCGAAGCGGCGGCAGATAAATCGAAACAACTTTAAGGCGATAGAACAGATCAACTCGAAATTTATTTTCCTTAATCAGATTAACCAGCGATTTATTAGTGGCGGCAATTATGCGCACATCGACTTTGATAGTATCGGTACCGCCTACCCGTTCGAACTCCTGCTCCTGCAGCACGCGCAGCACTTTCGATTGCGTCAGAGCGCTCATATCGGCGATCTCATCGAGAAGCAGCGTGCCCCCGCTGCAAACCTCGAATTTACCCAGCTTGCGCGAATATGCGCCGGTAAACGAGCCTTTCTCATGGCCGAATAGTTCTGATTCCAAAAGTGTCTCCGGCAACGCGGCGCAGTTGACCGAGAGAAACGGCTTATCTTTGCGAAGCGAGTTACGATAGATCGATTTGGCCACCAACTCCTTGCCGGTGCCTGATTCGCCCAGGATGAGCACGGAGGCATCGGTAGCAGCCACCTGTCCGATCATCTTGGCGATCTCCATCATTTCTGAGGAGCGGCCGATCAATCCGCCGGGTATAAAGTTCGGCTCGCGGGAGAATGTCTCCAGGCCGCGCAGGTGAGTCGATTTTTTCATGACCCGGGTTATAAGCGTGGTGATTTTATCGAGATTGAACGGCTTGGTGACGAATTCGTAGGCCCCACCCTTCATGGCGTCGATAGCCGCCTCGGTGGAGACAAA
>DOTU01000015.1:6223-8460 GCA_003520965.1 Candidatus Zixiibacteriota bacterium | reverse complement strand
CTTAAAGACTCCATCCCGACGAATACAAACGCACGACTCGTGACTCGCGACTTCTAACTTCCCACCGTCATCCGCTTCACCATCAGCGTTGGGGAGTTGATATTGTCAAAATAGGTGATATCATCGCAAATCGCGCCGAGGCCGTTCAAGATATCATCAGCGCTGGCGGCAATAGTAACGCCCGCCACTGGTCGAATCTTCTTGCCGTTCTCAACTAAGATACCATTGATACCCGCCGAGTATTGCCCCGATACGCCCTGCAATCCCCAGCCCGCGGTTTCCTCAACAATGATCCCGCGCTTGCATGAGGCGATCACGTCATCAACCTTATCCTTGCCGGGAGCGATAAAAAAATTGCTGGCTCTAATCTCTGGGAATGAACTGTAATCCTCGCGCATTGATGAGCCGGTAGATTTCGCCTTGGCCTTGGCTGCCGTTTTCATGTCGTACATGAACCCCTTGACAACTCCGTTTTCGATCAAAGTATTACGCATTGAGGCGGTCCCCTCGTCGTCAGCGGGCCGGCTGCCGACACCGCGCGGCATCAAGGCGTCATCGTATACGGTGAAATTATCGACCGCGATCTTCTGGCCAAGCTTATCCGCGAGGAAAGACGCGCCTTTAAAAGCGTCATCGCCGTTTAGCGCCGCCAATAAACCATAGACAATCGAATTAGCGGCGCGGGGAGTGAAGATAATCTCATAATCGCCACCGTCAACAGGCCTACCACCCACCAAGCGCACCGCCCGCGAGGCGAATCGCTCGGCTATCTTTGCAATATGGGGGATAGAGTCAAAATGGGTGGCGTGAAAAGCTCCCTCGCCCGGATACATTTCGCCGTTCTTGGTAGCAATAATCGAAACCGCGACCCGATAGAATGATGACTGATAACTAACCCGCACCCCTTTGGAGTTACCCAAAGTTTTGACCGTAATCCACTCATCGCACGTAACACCGTTGGATTTATCAATCAGAGGATCGAACTTCAAAGCCAGCGATTCAAGCTCTTTGAGATATTGAATCTTCGCCTCGGTCGGCAGAGCATACCGATTCTGGTCGAATATATCGAGATCGCTGACATATTTCTGCGGCTCGGGAAGATTGACCAGCGGATCGGCCTCGGTTTGTTGGGAGAGTGTCGCCAACTTTGGGATCATACCGTCAATCGCCTGTTCGGACAGGTCGGTCGTGTGAGCAAAAGCCATCTTGCCCGCTTTGTAGAATCTGATTGCCATACCGCCCGGCGTGGCTTTCTTGAGTGACTCCACCTGACCGTTGCGAACGGAGATCGACAGGTTCTGACTCGAAATGCTGAAAACATCAACCAAATCAGCGCCGGCATCAGCGCATTTCTGTAATATCTTATCGATTAATTCCATTTTCGCCTCCTCAAGCGCTTCCGCCGACTGTTATACCGCTGGCCACTCTGACCGTTGGCAGACCCGCCGTAACCGGCACCCATTGATCTTTGCCGCAAATTCCGGGGCCAATATCCAGATCGTTACCCACGGCATCGATATTTTGCAGCACGTCAATTCCTTTACCGATCAAGGTCGCGCCCGATACCGGCGTAGTGATCTTGCCGTTTTCGATCAGGTAAGCCTCCCTGACTACGAAATTGAACTGCCCCGAAATCGTATCGACCGAACCGCCACTGAGCGCTTTCACGAACAGCCCCTTGGGTGTGCTGGAGATAATATCAGCAGGGTTGGATTCGCCGTTATCGAGGAAGGTGTTGGTCATTCGAGGAATTGGATAATAGCGGAACGATTCGCGCCGTCCATTACCGGTTGGCTCCATCTTGAGCATTCGCGATGAGATCAAATCCTGCATGAAACCAGTGACTACGCCGTTTTCGATCAGCACGTTTCTCTTACCAATTGAGCCTTCATCGTCGAACTCATAAGTGCCGCGAGCGTTGGGCCAGGAGGAATCATCTACGAGCGTCACAAGTTCAGTGCCGACCTTCTTGCCGAGTTTATCAGCATAGATCGATGTGCCTTTGTAAATGAAATCAGCTTCGAGACCATGACCGACCGCCTCATGCATTAGCACGCCGCCCCAGCCATGATCGATCACCACCGGCATCGAACCAGATGGCGACGGCTTGGCGGAGAGCATATCGACTGCTTCTCTGGCTGTCTCTCTGGCTACGTCAACCATACTGTTGGTATCGAAAAACTCAAATCCCTGATGAGCGGAGATCCGGCCTCGCCCCTGATGACGAACGCCGTCCT
>DOTU01000015.1:0-5921 GCA_003520965.1 Candidatus Zixiibacteriota bacterium | reverse complement strand
TTTTCGATTCGCAGTCCGTTGGAGTTGGCGATTCGCCGCCTTTGAGTGAAATCGAGATAGGTGATATCAACTTGTTTGATCAAGGGGCTGTAAGCCCTGGCGGCCGCATCAGCCTGGCGAACCAAATCGATCTTCTGGCTTTCCTTGATCTGATCTAGAGGAATTTTCATCGTGATTGTATTGGGGTATTGACGTTTAGCAGGCTTGGCAATCTGGCCCGCGCCATTATTGGAGGCGATGAAAGCCGAGGTGCCGGCCGCCTCCAGCGCCTGGCTGTGATCTATGCCGTTGATATAGGCGTAACCGTTCTTGACGCCATCAACAGTTCTGACGCCCGTGCCTTCCCCAAAGCCGATAGTTGCCTCGGAAAAAACTCCTTCGGACATATTCAAGGTGAGGGAGTTAACGGCCTCGTAATAGACCTCGCTAAAATCGCCGCCACGCGCCAGCGCCTTAGTGAGGATAGCCGATATCGCTTCCTCATCGAGTGGTGGGCTGAGTGTTTGCGCCGCAATCTCGCCATTTTCAAACAGACTGAAAATGGTGGGGGAGAGGGCGGCCGTGGCGGAGAATTTGAGCATCTTCTCCAAAAAATCTCGCCGATCTACTCTCATCAAAGCCTCCTGTTCAATACCTAATATATTCCCAATAGATAACTTGCACAATCATCGCCGTCATTTAAATAGACTACGATAAATTTTATCAGATGAAGCCTAATAATTCAAATGGATTTTTCATAATATTTTGGTCAATGATCGTTAAAAGATTTATTGGTATAATTTCCAATAATATGATTTTGATAAATCATGCCTTTGCTTTTGCCTACAATAAATAGATGATATTAAATCGGCGGTGAACGTCTTTTAAAACCAAACGTGTAAGTTTCTTCCAGTAATGACGTTAAGTATCCTTCTGACCAAAATATGCACAGTTTTGCAAATGGAGTCATCCATAGACGATAACCAGTCCAGTTATTTCAGTATAACTCTTTTATATTAAAAGGCTTATCGCTTTCAAAGGCGGGGCAAATTTGTGGCATGGTATTTGCCATAATGTAATCAAACATTAACTTAAGGGGTTTATGATGAGGAAGTTTCTTTTACTGACAATAGCGTTACTGGTAATAAGCTCACCGGCTTTTGCCATTCCTTCACTACAATTGTTTATCAACGGCGCAACTTATGACTGGGGATCTCAAACCTGGGTAACTACAGGATCAGAATTTGATCTTTATGTAGTATCTGCTAACTCCAGTAAAAGCGATGTCATTGTTAGCATGGCAATAGCTCAACAAGATAATGCATCTAACGTCGAACTCAATGTTGCTGGACATCAATATACCAGTTCCGATTGGCTTTGGGGTTATGCGCCGATCGGAAATGAACCGGATGTCTGGAACGGCGGAGAAGACCTTCCAAGGCATGGCATATTTCCAACCTGGTACACTGAATATCATTCGGGAGACTATGGCCTGAATAGCCAGGTTGGCAACGTACAACCCGATGGTAATGGTAACTACTGGAATCCTGCAACAGGTACGGGAAGCGCTCCTGCATTTGGACAAGCCAAGGTATTCCACATTGTAACCGGAGGCGCATATACTTTCGTTCATTTCGACGCCTATACCTTGAATTCGGATGGCAGTATCAATCAATTTGCTCCATTCTCCCATGACGCCGAAACGGCTGTACCCGAACCCGGCACTCTAGCTCTGCTTGGAGTAGGTTTACTGGGATTAGGCGGAACTGTAAGACGTCGACTCAAATCGAAATAAAGCATCAGATATTTTTAAAAAGAAACCGTCTTGCCACCCGAGACGGTTTTTTTGTATTCTCATCTTAAGAGATGAGTTTTGGCTTATTAAATAGCTTGTCGCAGACAGTCTTACTTATTATAATAGCGGCAAATAAATCGCTGGAGAGGTGGCCGAGTGGCCGAAGGCAGCTGCCTGCTAAGCAGTTAATCGGGTAAAACCGGTTCTAGGGTTCGAATCCCTACCTCTCCGAAATATTTATATCTCATTCGATTCATAAAACAGAAGATTATTCTTTCGTCATCTATTGATTGTTATAAATTAGTTGAACTGATGATGCAAAATACTTTCCACAATCATTCAAATTCTCATGATTATATCCTCTGGCTTCTTCCGGCGGCTTTTGCTGCCCATGTATTTGAGGAATATACTCTCGGCTTTATTCCGATAATGCAGACGATCGCGGCCCCGCATGGAATCGTACTTAGCTGGCAGGATTTCTTTGTCGTAAATATCGTGGTTTTAGTTTGGGGATTTTGCTCGGCCGCGATAGGCTGGCGGCTACCTGTATTCAGCTTAACTTTTCCCGGCATGATGATAATTAACGCCGTAGTTCATATTGTTTCATCGTTTATTATCGGGAAACCCAGCCCCGGGGTCATAACCGGAACTGTACTTTATATACCGTTATCGATTTGGGTATATCGGGCAGCCCGCGCGGATATGATTTTAAAGAAGAACAGCTTATATTTTGTTTTCGGCCTGACAATCTTATTCCACCTTTTTGCGGCGGGATTGATACTTCTACGCCCGAATAATATTTTCTAAGTAGTAAAACTTGATAATGAATCCCAGCACTGCGAATTTGAATTTAATACAAGAAATAAACTAAAAGGAATTTATATGCCTGCCAAACTATCATCAATGACATCCAGCCAACTGGTAAAAACTATTCGCACATTCTGCAAAGCCAATGGCGATCCGGGCATTGTTAAGAAGTACAGCCGCTTCTTCAAAGAGGGATATGACGCCTACGGGCTTGATTCGAAAGCGTACGATGCCTGTATGACAGAATTGACCAAGAATGATAAATTAGCCCTTAAGCTTGTCCTGGAGGCAGCCCCTGAGCTTATTAAGAGCGGCAAGTATGAGGAAACCTTCTTTGTAATTATTATGCTCAAGCGGTTTTTTCCGGAGTTTACCCCAAAGACTTTCAAAGATATCGAAAAGTGGTTTAAGGTTGGTATTGTTAACTGGGCGCATGCCGACGTGCTTGCCGGCGATATCGTTGCATATTTTCTGAAAAATGGGATTGTGCCGCTCACCGTCCTTGCACCATGGCGGGAAGGGAAGAACAAGTTTCAACGTAGAATTTCGGCGGTTGCGTTAATAAAGCTTCTCGATAATGGAAAGGATATCGGCAAGTTGATTGATTTTGTCGAGCCTTTGATGAGCGATCAGGAACGAGAGGTACACCAGGGAGTCGGTTGGTTTTTGCGCGAGGCCTGGAAAATAGATAAGCAAAAAACCGAAAGTTTTCTGTTGAAATGGAAAAATACCGCCCCGAGATTAATCTTTCAATATGCCACCGAAAAGATGACAGCATCCGATAAAGCGAGATTTAAAAAGGAGAAATAAAACTTTTTGAAAAGCAAAATCGATTTCCTATATTATAATTATCATGAAGGATCAATTTGACGAAAACCGGTCAACAGACAAATCTGGAACCGCTCCAATAATGGAAAATCATCCTGCCTCAAACCAAAGCCCAAAGAGCCGTTCCAAACCTCTAATAACTATTATCAAAATTGTCCTTGTCGGAGCCATCTTTTTCTATATTTTTCGCTACCTCATCTCCAACTGGGATCAGCTAAAAGATCTCAATATCAAGCTCAACTATGGTTATGTCATTCTGTCTTTTATCGCCATGAAACTAGCTTGGCTGACCACCGCCTGGAGTTGGGGAAAAACATTAGAGGCTTTCGGCCATAGGCTTAAATACCGAGATATTTATACGATCTATTTCAGGTCCATGCCGGCCAAGTATCTTCCAGGCAAGGTCTGGCAATTAGCCGGTTCGACCTACGTTGCCGCGCAAAAAGGTGTGCCCGAGGGGGCCAATATTGGCTCATTTTTAATTGGGCAGGCATATTCGGTAATTTCGGGGGTAGCTTTAATCATCGGAGCCCTGGCTTTTGGGATTATTCAAATATCGGGGGAGGGGTTTGCCTTTTTCCGATGGAGCGCCGTACCAATTCTGATTGCGCTAATTATCCTCATCATTCGGCCGGTATTGATGGAACGAATGATGAACCTGGTGCTGCCGATTTTTAAAAGACAAAAGGTAAATATCTATATCAAAATTACAACCTCACTGTGGCTCTTTCTAGCCTTTTTAATTCCCTGGTTTTTGTTTGGTCTATCCTTCTGGTTCTTGGCCCGCGCTCTGACCCCGATTTCATTCAATCTGTATATTCCGTTGACTGTAATTTTAACCGCAGGTACGGTCATCGGTTTTCTGGCCATATTCGCGCCAGGCGGGATTGGAGTTAAAGAGGCATCAATTGCCGCGCTGGCGGCTTCCATTACCTCATTTCCAGCATCATTTGCCCTGGCCATAGGTCTTGGGTACAGGATAGTCACCTCAATTGTAGAGTTAATTGCGTTCGGCATAACCTGGCTGATTTCACCCGGGCAAAAAAGCAAATAGACTGAATATTCATAGTTTATCCTAAATATCCGGAAATAAAAAATCCTGCCGCGGGGCAGGATTTTTCATTTCTAGTTAAAACTTATCAACGGTTGGATGCAATAAGGTTTTCCGGGCTAAGCTTAGCAATCGACGCGTTCAGGATATCCATTGTAAATTGCGTGTTGTGAACCCCCAACGAACCGTCATGATAGATCAACAAAAAGTTGTACATAGCCCCGGCTTTCACCAGGCTTGTTCTCAGAGGGGCCTTGACCGTGATGCTGGTCGTATCAGGCGACAGAAGGCTATCGGCGATGAGAATCGTTCGTAAGTTTCTCAGAAGAGTTGCTACAGAATCCTGGGTTCCATCCACATTGAAATCTGTTAAATCGCCATGGCAATCCGCACAGCCGGTGGTTAAATCGGATTCCTCTCCGAATTCAGAATAAGTCATAGCTACTGAATGGCCGCCAGCAATATTCTTAAAGGGAGTAGCCATATGGCAGGTTGGACAGCCATTTGTTACCTCATCTGTATGAGGGGAATTCGAATATGCAGCTCCAGTAAATACAAATGCATCCTGGCCGGAGAGAACATTTGCCTGTGTTCCGTCATGCGGCCCCCAATAAGGACCAGAGAAAGGATTTGTGATAAAAACTGAATCGGCCGCCCCTTCAGTTAACGGGATATCGGGAGAGGGTGTTCGCGCCTGATGGCAGTTGGCGCAGAGATTGCCCGTACCCCTGTCAAATGTGCCACCCTGAATTAGATCTACCGCCGCCATTGTTCTTAGATTGAAGTTTTTGTTCGTATGTGGTTCGTGGCAGGCAAAGCAATTAATAACATCAGGTTGGGGAATAGTGTCTATAGACCCATTAGAAATGCGACCTATAAAACCTTGCCCGGTATGACAACCTGAGCAGGGTGGCGTATTGCGATCAATATTGGAGCCTGAAGCGTGGATTGAATTACTCCATTGACCATCGATAGCGCGGATATTGCTATCATCGGCGTGGCAGGTCAGGCATTCCGCTGTGGCGGATACTCCGGCCGGACCTCTCTTGCCCGAGCAACCTATAAAAGCAAGAAATGCAATCAAAAGGATGACAAATACTACGTTGAATCTTTTGGACATAGAATCCCCCATTCTTAAAAATTTAAACTGCGACCGTTAACCTGATAAATCTAAATTTATAATTTGACGAAAACCTAACATTAATTATGCCATTTAGCCGTGATGAAATCAAGTAAAAAAATAGGGATTTTAAGTAATAATTTCGATAGCCTGGCAACCGGCTATTAAAATAAGGATATTAATTTTAAAAATTGGTTGACAAGACGTTGGTGAATGTCTCATAATCTGGTTATGGAGTTTCTGGGTTTTCCGGCTGTGGGTCTTATCCTGGCCGTTGTGGTTTTCATCTCATCTCATTCGCATTCAAGGCGATTTACTTTCTACCTGTTTTGGACACTGAG
>DOTU01000176.1:3187-8042 GCA_003520965.1 Candidatus Zixiibacteriota bacterium | reverse complement strand
CGGTCAAGGCGAATTCCCTTGACAAGCGCTTTTGGGCAGCGCAGATTAGATAAAAATGAGATGGATACAATCATGAGTCTAAAAATGAAAATTATGATCCAATTATTGATCACCTTCCTTTTTGGTTTTTCTTTGACTCAAGCTCAAAACAAGGAAGAAGTCCTGCTCATAAAGGAACTCCTTCGCCGGGCCGATTCAGTTTCTATCTACCAGGATTCGCTTTTGGCTCACAGCAAGTATAAGGTCAGGGAAGAGGTCATCTTCTGCGAGTTGACCGACAACGGCACGATAAAAAACGCAGATACAATCATAAGCAGCGTGACTATGGCTGATAAAAAAGAGGCTACGCGCGAGGTGATATATTCGACAAAGAAGAATAAACCCGAAGGGAAAAAAGATCAAAAACAGGAAGCAGAATATTCTTTCTCATTCAACGATCCCCATTACAATTTTTCCTTGACGGAAACCGGCGATTCATCGTATATAATCGCCGTTTCGCCGAAGGGATCGCCTAAAAAAGGCGATTACCAGGGGACAATCGAGATTGATCGTCAGGGGTATTTTTCCAGAGCGATTGATTTTGATGTACCGAAACCCGAAGGGGCATTGAAAGAGTTTTCGACCCAGATGAGCTTCGAGCCCCTGGAGGGAGGGCTTGTAGTCATCAGGGAAATGAAGATGAAGGGCCTCGTAAAGGCTTTTCTGGGCATCTTCAAGATGAGGTTTTCGGGAGACGTAAAATACTCAAATTACGAATTCCTGAAATAGCTTATCCATCGGGGCAACGAAAATTTAACATTAAGGCTGGGCAGATAACCCGGCCTTTTGCTTTGGAGATAAAATAATAATCTTCAGATCGACTAATTTATTAATAATAAGAGTTCTGCTAGCTCTTGGATTCCGCTTAAAAAATAGCTATATACAGGCCGTTTGAGGGAGAATAATGCAAGATAATTCGCCGGGAAAACCGCAAAAAGGACTAAAGTTTATTCTTCGCGCCCTGAGGCACAGGAATTACCGGCTCTTTTTCGGAGGGCAGGGGATATCCCTTATCGGGACCTGGATGACTCGGGTGGCCACCGGCTGGCTTGTTTATCGGTTGACCAAATCAGCGTTTCTCCTGGGGATTGTCAGCTTCTCAGGTCAGATACCAACATTTATCCTGGCGCCAATAGCTGGTGTGCTTGTTGATAGATGGAATCGTCACCGGGTTCTGGTTGTAACCCAAGTTTTAGCGATGGTTCAGTCATTTGCAATGGCCACTCTGGCGCTGAGCGGGGTGATTCAGGTCTGGCATATTGTCGCCCTGAATCTATTCCAGGGGCTTATCAATACGGTGGATATGCCGGCCAGGCAGTCTTTTCTGATCGAAATGATTGAGGAAAAAGAAGACCTGAGCAACGCTATCGCCCTTAACTCCTCAATGTTTAACGGAGCGCGCCTGATTGGGCCATCGATTGCCGGTATTCTGATAGCCTGGACGGGTGAGGGCATCTGTTTTTTAGCGGATGGCATAAGCTATATCGCGGTGATTATCGCCTTGTTAGCTATGACCATAAAACCGAGAGACCTGACAACTCAACATCGGAAAGTTCTTCATGGTCTGAAGGAAGGTTTCAATTACGCCTTTGGATTTATGCCCATTAGAGCTATTCTATTTATGATCGCCCTGGTCAGCCTGGTGGGATTTCCCTATTTGATATTAATGCCGATTTTCGCCAAGGATATATTGCATGGCGGTCCCCATACGATGGGATTTTTAATGGGCGCCACCGGATTGGGAGCCTTGTGTGGGGCGTTATTTTTGGCCTCGCGCAAATCTGTCGTAGGCTTGGGACGGATATTGGCTTTGTCGACGACCATATTTGGAATCGGTATTATCCTATTTTCGCTATCGCGCAACTTGTGGCTTTCATTGCCACTATTGCTTTTTACCGGTTTTGGAATGATGGTTCAGATGGCCTGTGCCAATACTCTCATTCAAACTATGGTTGAGGATGATAAACGCGGCAGGGTAATGAGTTTCTACTCCATGGCTTTCATGGGTGTGGCCCCATTCGGAAGCTTGCTTGCTGGAACGCTAGCCAGCAGGATAGGCGCCCCCGCCACCAATATCATCGGCGGCGCGATATGTATCGTGGGAGCGGCCATTTTTGCCAGAAATCTTCCAGCGCTTCGAAAATTAGTCCATCCAATTTATGTCCGTATGGGCATAATCCCGGAGATAGCCTCCGGTCTGCAATCGGAATCGGGCTTAACTAACCTGGAAGGGGAATAGAGGGCTCGACGGAACCTCAATCTTCTGGTCAATTTCAGACATAGCTCGGCAATCGGGAATTGAG
Source organism: Candidatus Zixiibacteriota bacterium (assembly GCA_003520965.1). Taxonomy (GTDB): domain Bacteria; phylum Zixibacteria; class MSB-5A5; order UBA10806; family UBA10806; genus UBA10806. The sequence continues at coordinate 5,700 of DOTU01000176.1, read as the reverse complement.
CTAAAAGACTTTGATCGCCATTGTACCTGATTGTCACTCATCATCTTAAGGTAAAAGGGTAGATTGCGAATTTATTAAACATCAAACTGAACGCTCAAGCATATCTTATTGAGTATGAGAAAGCTTCAATTGATCTCAACACGGCGCGGCTAAGGCGATCCCCCTAAAAATAATATGTTAGCGTCGTTAGACTCCCTGACTGCATTCCGGATTGCACAAGAAATTATGGCAGTTGGTTTGGTGTACCTGATGATACTGAATTAATGGAACGCTAATTCGACATATTTCTGTTATCTGAAGCGGGCGTGAGTGCCAAATCAAATGATTAGACCCGAAAAAAATAAGTAACCGCGGGCCTCTTCTTTTCGTATCATTATTTATGTCGGAACTCTCTTCCCTTAAGGAGCCTCAAGGATGAAAAAATTTATCATAATCGCTGTTGTTGTAATTGTGGCAGGCGCAGGAGCCTGGTGGGCATTCGGATCAACTAAAGATAAAAAAGATGGAATTAAGCTGGTTGATGTCACCCGCGGCAATATCGTTGATAAGGCTCTGGCTATCGGACGGCTGGAACCGCGCCAGGAAGTGCAGGTCAAATCAAAGATATCAGGCATAGTGACCAAGCTGCATGTCGATATCGGCGATGTGGTTAAGGCTGGCGCTCAATTGATAACTATCTCTCCTAACCCCACCCCGTTGGAATACTCAGAGGCCAAACGCTCGCTTGAAATGGCCATGGTCGATACCGACAACGCCCAAACGATTTTCCAGCGTAACAAAGAGATGTACGATAAAAAACTAATCAGCCAGGCCGATTTCGACCGCGGTAAAATCGAGCTTTCCCAATCACAGCTTAGGCTGCGTATGGCTCAGGAGAAGCTTGACCTTATCCAAAAAGGGGTAACATCCGACGGGCAAAACCAGAATACGATACTCTCGCCAATCGATGGCACAATTCTGGAAAAGCTCGTAAACGAAGGTGACCCGGTGGTGCCATTGACATCTTATCAGGCAGGCACAGCACTTTTAACCATGGCTCCTATGGAAAAATTAGTTTTTAAAGGCACTGTCGATGAGATCGATGTCGGTAAACTCGCCGAGGGGATGCCAGTCGATCTAAAGATTGGGGCACTACCCAATGAGAAGCTTACGGGCAGACTGTCAAAGATATCCCCCAAAGCTAAAAAACAGGATAATACCACCCTTTTCGATCTGGAAGTTGAGATCACCGATGCTGGCAACAAGGCTCTTCGGGCCGGATATTCGGCCAACGCCGAGGTTATCATCAGCCAGAAAGACAGCATTCTAATGATCCCAGAGCGGCTGGTTACATTTATGGGAGATACCGCTAAAGTCGAAGTACAGGATTCTATCAGCCGAAAGATTGATTTTAAGAAGATCGAGGTTGGTTTATCGGATGGGCTGAATATCGAAGTTAAAAGCGGACTCACACAACAGGATAAAGTCGTGGAACGGCCTCCCAAGGAGATCGAGTAATTGAAAGCTCTGATCATATTCAAGCAGTTTCTGCATGATATCAAAAAACAGAAGCTGCGTACCTTTCTGACGACTTTCGGTATTATTTGGGGTACCGCTGCCACTGTTATTCTGGTTGCATTTGGCGAGGGGATGTATCGATATCAGAATAAACAGTTTTTGGGGATGGGGGAAAAGCTTATCATTCTATGGGGCGGAAGGACATCGATACCCTACAAAGGCCTCCCTAAAAACCGCGATGTTCCCCTGAATGATGAGGATGTCGATCTTTTAAAAAAAGAAATTCCCGATATAATTGCAGCCTCCGAAGAGTATTCCGGCCAGGCAATGCTTACCTATCATAAAAAGACAATTTCGCAACAAGTAATGGGGGTCAGGCCGGAATGGGGCATAGCCCGGAATATGATTCCCGAAGCAGGCGGAAGGTTTTTGGATGATATCGATATCCAATATCGCAAGAGGGTGGTTTTCCTGGGAACCGATATCCGAAATGACATTTTTGGCGAAGGATTTAACCCGGTCGGGCAATATATAACAATACACGGAACCCCTTTTATGGTGGTGGGGGTGCTCAAAGAGAAAACGCAAAATTCGTCTTATAGCGGCCGCGATGGCCGTCATATATTTATCCCCGTTGGTGTTTTCAAGGCTCTCTGGGGCCATCCTCATCCGCAGAATTTAATATTACAGGTTGCCGACCCGGTACGCGCCAAGGCGGTCGAAAAGGAAGTATTCAAAGTTCTGGGACGAAGATACGCTTTCGATCCCAAGGATGAGCAGGCCCTCTGGGTTTGGAATACCGTAGAAGGACTGAAGGAATGGCTTCCCTTTTTCCAGGGGCTTAAGATTTTTCTGGGGATTATCGGCGTATTCACGCTGATGGTTGGGGGGATAGGCACCGCCAATATCATGTATGTGGTAGTCAAAGAGCGTACTCGCGAAATTGGAGTCAAGATGGCCCTGGGAGCAACCAGGGTGCATATCATGACCCAGATAATTGTCGAATCGTTATTGAT
>DOTU01000176.1:2255-2881 GCA_003520965.1 Candidatus Zixiibacteriota bacterium | reverse complement strand
CGGATTTCCGCTTCTTAAGCTTGGAGAATATGTGGGTAATCCTGTTATCGCTAACAACGCAGTATTTATTTCCGCCGGCATAATTGGAAGTATCGGCCTGATAGCCGGCTATTTCCCGGCCCGTCGGGCGGCTGGTCTTAATCCGGTTGAAGCACTGAGAATGTAAATAAAAGTGGTTGGCATACGTCCTCGTATGCCAACCCAAAGCATGATGGCGCACGAGGACGTACGCCATTCACGAACAAAATATGAAACTATTCCTCTACAAACTCCTGCTTTTTCTCAAGGTCATGTTTCGGGAGTTCAAAGCCCAGAAGCTGCGTATGGCGCTCACCATTCTGGGAATTACCTGGGGCACGATCGCTATTACTCTTCTAATGGCTTTCAGCGTGGGGATAGAGCGGCAAATGATGAAAGCCAACGCCGGTATGGGACAGGGCATTATCGTTATCTGGCCGGGACAGACAACGATGGCATTTCATGGCCTTCCACCGGGGCGCAGGATCACATTTATTCCCGAAGACATGACTCTTCTCAAAGAGAGAGTACCTGGAATTGATAAGATTTCTGGCGAATATGAGCGTTGGGGACCGACTCTGGCCTATGGAAAAAAGCAGGTCAATAAA
>DOTU01000176.1:0-1922 GCA_003520965.1 Candidatus Zixiibacteriota bacterium | reverse complement strand
GTTGATTTCGATTCAAAGCGGCGAGTCATCTTCCTGGGAAACAAAGTTGCCAATGAGCTTTTCGGAACAGAGAATCCAGTTGGTAAAATGATTACGGTTCAGGGCATTTCGTTTATGGTAATCGGGGTGATGATACATAAGTCGCAGGATTCAAGCTATCACGGCTCCGACGAAGATTATGCCGTTATTCCGGCTTCAACTTTCGTAGCGTTATTTGGCGATCCTTATTTCGATAATATGGTTTATTCGCTGAAGCCTGGCGTAGATTCCAAATCAGTTCGAAATGATTTCTTCAGAGTCTTGGGAGGCAAGTACCGTTTTGATCCCAAGGATACACATACCCTCTGGTTCTGGGATCTGGTAGAGCAAGCCGAAACGCAGCGCAAGATATTTGTGGGAATCAATATTTTTATGTGGTTTATCGGGGGTATGACCCTGGTTATCGCCGGAGTAGGGGTAGCCAATATTATGTTCGTAGCAATAAAAGAAAGAACCCGCGAGATTGGAACCAAGATGGCTTTGGGGGCGAAGAGGAGCCATCTCATGTTTCAATTTATGACCGAGGCGATGTTTATCTCTCTTTCCGGAGGTTTGCTGGGGATTATAGTCAGCATGGGAGTGGCGCGAGCATTCTGGCTGATTCCGATGAAAGGGGCTATGGCCTTTATGGGAAAGCCACTGGTCAACCTGCCAATTGCGATTGTCACCGTTATTACCCTATCCTTAATCGGATTTCTTTCTGGCTTTTTCCCGGCGCGCAGAGCGGCATCGATTAACCCTGTGGAGGCGTTGAGGTACGAATGAGTTCAAACGGCACACTTATTTCAATGAAGGATATCACCAAGGTCTATCAGAGCGGCAAAATTTATGTCGAGGCGTTGCGCGGAGTCAGTCTCGATATCAAACGCGGGGAGTTCGTGGCCATTATCGGGCCGTCGGGGTCAGGTAAATCCACTCTTATGAATATTATGGGATGCCTGGATATGCCCAGCGCGGGAAGCTATGATCTCGATGGTCATCCGGTGGCGGAGATGAATATCAATCAACTCTCCTCGATTCGCAACCAGAAGATCGGTTTTATCTTTCAGAATTTTAATCTTCTACCTTATGCCACGACTTTTGAGAATGTTGAGTTACCCTTAATTTTTGCGGGCAAGCCGGGAGTAGTACGCCATAAGAAAGCAATGGAATGCCTGGAGCGGGTCGGGCTTGCGGATTGGGCCGAACATAAGCCAACCGAGCTTTCCGGCGGTCAGATGCAGCGGGTGGCCATTGCGCGTTCGCTGGCCAATGACCCTGATATTATTTTGGCCGACGAACCAACAGGCAATCTCGATTCTAAATCGGGCAGCGAAATTATCGATATTTTCGAGGAGCTTAACGCCACCGGACGCTCGGTCGTCACGATCACGCACGATATGACAATCGCAGCCCGCTGCCATCGTATAATAAAAATCAAAGACGGATTAATCGAATCTGAAACCCGCAACGGGTCTAACAAATCTGCGATATCCTAAGACTACCTGGTATTACTCCAGCCCAAATCCCTGTCTTCGTAGAAAATCTTTCATGTGCGCGCGCAAAGCCTTGGGATCAGTTGCTGCCATGCGACGGCTTATATGCTCGCTCCAACCATACTGGTCATCGGGAATGGTTCTGCCATCCGGCGCCGGAATTTTACGTCGTGGTCCGTCGTAAAGGCCAAGCGACTGTATCAGTATATCGTAATTCCTGATATGTTTTTCGATATCATGGCAGCCATATTCTTCATCGAAAACCACAACTTCGCGCGGGAGACGCGGCTTGAGTACGCCGCCTTGATCCGGATATCCCAGGCAGATTCCGAGGAGTGGAAAAACCCGGTCAGGCAACTTTAGAAGGGCGGAAATCTCAGCGGGACTGTTGCGAATTCCGCCGACCAC
>DOTU01000327.1 GCA_003520965.1 Candidatus Zixiibacteriota bacterium | reverse complement strand
TCCCGGGACCTCCCCCTTACAATAATGTAAGGGGAGTTGAAAACAAAATAGTAGGTCAAAACCCCTTGGCGGTTTTGACATCAAACCCCGAAGGGGCTTGCGTATTTCTGTAGGCGGCCAATTCATTTGGCCGCATCGAGTGTCGGCAAATAAATTACCGACCTACAGTAAAAATGTAAACGAAAGGAGCTGAAATATGAAAACCGACCCAAATTAAAAACGCCAGGATGTCGATAACATCCCGGCGGCTAATACAAATCGCGGTCACAATAAAGGTGACACGCACTATAACGCTAAATCAACTGGTCCGCTTTGAGCTTTTGAATCAGCGTTTCGATAATCTCATCGGTTTCGCCGGTTATCATTTCCCCTTGCGGACGAGCCTTGGGAGCGTCGATCGCTTTGATATTTATTGGCGATGACATCTCCACGCCAAGCTCCGATGGCGATAGTTTCTTGATCTCCATCTTCTTGGCTTTCATCTTACCTTTGAGCGATGGCAGCCTTGGTTCGTTAATCTCTTTGACCACCGAGCAAACCGCCGGAAGCGACGATTCAACCACATCGTAACCACTGTCGGTTGTACGCCAGGCTACGAGCTTGCCGCCAACGATTGTATCGAACTTCTTGACGAATCCTACTTGCGGCCAATCGAGATATCCCGCTACCGCCGACGCTACCAGCGCCGAATCATCATCCGAGGCCTGTTTACCGCAGAGCACCAGATCGATATCGCCGATCTTTTTGATAGCAGCCGCCAGCACTTGCGCGCTCATTTGCGGATCGACATACGAAAATTTATCCGATTCAATCAGGCACGCCTCATCCATCCCCAACGCCAACGTATCTCGCAGGACATTCTCCGCCGATGATTTCCCGAAGCTTATAGTAACCGCTGTTCCTCCGATGCGTTCCTTAATACGCAAAGCCTCTTCAACAGCATACTCATCGAATGGGTTAATAATCAGCGCGCCTTCCGGCCATTGCGGCCCATCAGCTCCAAATGTTACTTCTGATAGCTGTGGTATCTGTTTTATTAGAACGGCAATTTTCATTTCTCCTCTTTCACATCTTCCCTGGCGAGCGTTTCCAGGGCCATCTTGGCGGCACGCTGCTCGGCCTCTTTTTTCGATGTTCCCTGTCCTGTGCCTAAGCGAGCGCCATCGACCGAAACCGAAATCACAAATACTTTAATATGATCCGGCCCAATCTCCTCGATCACCTCATACTTGGGAACACCATGACCGCCCCCCTGCATCCGTTCCAGAAGGTCACCCTTATAATTGAACATCGCCTCATCTTTAATTAGGCTCTCGAAATCATCCAATAAAAACTTGAAAATTACTTTTTCCGCAGCTTCCAAACCGCCATCGAGATAGACCGCGCCCAGTACGGCTTCCATGGCATCGGCGATAATCGACGGCTTAAGCCGCCCTCCGGATTTCTCCTCCTCAGGGCTCAAGAAAACATACTGCCCGAGCCTGAAAGAATAAGCTACCTTGGAAAGCATGGCCTCATTGACCAAAGCCGCTTTGATCTTGGTCAGATTACCCTCGTTGTAATCGGGGAATTTCCTGAAAAGAAAATCGGAGACCGCCAAACCCAATACGGCATCGCCCAAATATTCGAGCCTCTCGTTGGCCAATCCATCGCTCACGCTTGAGCGATGAGAGAGGGCCTTTTCCAAAAGCCGCTTATCTTTGAACGAATAACCGAGAACGGATTCTATCTCTTGAAGGGCCGGCTCTTCTTTACCGAAGATCCTTTTGAAAAACGACAAAGCCATTAACTACGACTCTCAAACCTCCGGACCACCAAAGTGGTATTATGACCGCCAAATCCAAACGAGTTGGAAATAGCGCATTTGATATCAGCCTTGCGGGCCTTATTAGGCACATAATCCAGGTCACAACGCGGATCAGGCGTATCGAGATTTATCGTGGGATGAAGAATCCCGTGGTCGATCTCGAGAACCGTGGCCGCAAGCTCAGCCGCCCCCGCCGCCCCAAGAAGATGCCCAATCATCGACTTGGTTGAATTGATTGGTATCTTGTAGGCTCTCTCATTGAAAACGCTTTTAATGGCGACCGTTTCGGCAATATCACCAAGCTCGGTGGCCGTACCGTGAGAGTTGATATAATCAATTTCCTCCGGTCCAATACCGGAATCCTTCAGAGCTGCCCTTATGCTTCTGGCCGCGCCGCCACCGTCTGGCGCAGGAGCGGTAATATGATAAGCATCAGCTGACATCCCCATTCCAAGAAGCTCTGCGTAGATATTAGCGCCGCGCGCCCGGGCATGTTCAAGCTCTTCGATCACCAAAATAGCCGCGCCTTCGCCCATAACAAAACCATCACGATCCTTATCGAATGGTCGAGAAGCCTTTTCGGGCTCGTCATTGCGTGTCGAAAGCGCTTTAGCCGAACAGAATCCGGCCATAGCAGTCAGAGTGATTGTCGCTTCCGCTCCCCCGCAAAGCATGACATCCGCCGCATCCCTCTGAATGAGCATGAGCGCATCGGCGATCGCGTTACTCGATGAGGCGCAGGCGGAGACGGTGGCAAAGTTCGGTCCCTGGAGACCGAATTGAATGCTCACCATTCCCGAGGCCATATCGGCGATCATCATTGGAATAAAAAACGGCGAGATCTTGAGCGGCTGGTTATTCACTACCAGTGCATGCTGTTTTTCAAAAGTTTCGATGCCGCCGACACCCGAGCCAATGATAACGCCAATCCGTTCAAGGTTATCGGATGAAAGATTTAACCTGGCATTCTCGATAGCTTTCCCGGAAGCAACAACAGCGTATTGCTGGGAGAGATCCAGCCGGCGCGCCTGTTTTTTATCCAGGTACTGCTCCGGATCGAAATTCTTGATCTGGGCCGCAATCTGGGTTGGCAAAATAGAAGGATCAAATCTCTCTATTCGCGAAACCCCGGATTTCCCATTGACAAGACCGTCCCAAAACTGATCGACAGTATCACCGATGGGGGTTACCAAGCCGATCCCGGTTATAACTACCCGTCGAGCCACAGCTTTTCGCTAACCCTTCTGCTCTTGATGTTTGTTGATGTAGTCGATCGCTTCACCGACCGTGGTAATCTTGGACGCTTCTTCCTCGGGGATGGTGCAATCAAACTCTTCTTCGAGAGCCAGTATCAACTCCACCTGATCCAGGGAATCGGCATCGAGATCGTCAACGAATGATGCTTCCGGCACTACCTTTTCAGCATCGACACCCAAATTTTCCGCGATAATCTCTTTTACTCTTTCTTCAATTGACGCCATTTTCAATCCTCCTTAGGGTTGTAAATATTACATTTAACTTAAATTTTCAATCACATTAACATTCCGCCATCGCAGTTGATAACCTGCCCCGTGATATACTCCGCGGCATCCGAGGCCAAAAACGAGACAACTGCAGCTACATCACCGGGAGTTCCGGGGCGTTTCAACGGAATCTTCTCTAGAAATCCATCCTTGGCCGCCTGGGGAAGTTTTTCGGTCATCTCGGTTTGGATATATCCCGGCGCTACAGCGTTAACTGTGATATTGCGCCCGCCAAGCTCCTTGGCCGCCGATTTGGTTAGACCGATGATGCCCGCTTTCGAGGCTGAGTAGTTGGCCTGCCCGGCATTCCCCATAACTCCCACCACTGACGATATATTAATAATTCTTCCCCAGCGATTTTTCATCATAATTCTTGAGGCGGCCTTGGTACAAAGGAACGAACCCTTCAAATTGACATCCAAAACCAGATCCCAATCCTTCTCCTCCAGACGCAGCAGGAGATTATCCCTTGTAACGCCGGCGTTGTTGATCAGGATATCGATCTTGCCATATTTTTCTAAGGCCAGGGCGAACATTCGTTCCACATCATCGACTTTGGACACGTCGCCGCTGACCGAATATGCTTCTGAGCCATCGGCTACCAGTTTAGCTGCCGCCTCATCAGCGACCTCGCCCATAATATCAGATATCACAACCGCGCAACCGTCGGCAGCTAACTTGCAGGCAATAGCGTAACCAATTCCCCGCGCTCCGCCTGTAACGAGCGCAATTCTTTTTTCGAGACTCACTTGTCGTCCGTCTCCGCGTACTGGTTCATAAATTGATCCAGATCGTCAAGCGTATCGATACCGAAAATTTCAATTTCAGGATCATTAAAAGAACGCTTCACCATCCCCTGTAGAGCTTTGCCCGGACCGATCTCAACGAAAAGCCTGACTCCATCACGATACATATTCTGGAGGATCGGGTACCACATCACCGGGTTGAGGATCTGTGACGCGAGCAACTCCTTAAACGCTTCGCCGTCCAATACCGGCTCTGCGCCAACATTTGAGTAAACCGGATAGCCGAAATCGCCAAATTGCATCTGCGATATATACTGCCGCATTGTCTCCGCCGACCTGGTCATTAGCGGTGAATGATAAGCCCCTGCCACCTGAAGCGGCAAGGCTCTTTTTGCACCGGCTTCTTTCAGTTTGGCGCAGGCGGTATCCACAGCATTTTTCTCGCCGGAAATAACAATCTGATCGGGGGAATTATAGTTAGCTGGAACGGAAATACCTTCAGCGCTTCCCAAGGCTTCCACGACCTCATCGTACTTGAGTCCCAGTATGGCGGCCATGGCCCCAGGCTGTCTGTCACAATCTTCCTGCATGACAGCGCTGCGTTTGGCGATAGCTTTTAGCGCTTGGTCAAAGCTCAATGCTCCGGATGAAGTCAAGGCTGTATACTCGCCAAGCGAATGACCTGCGGCGCATGATGGTTTGATAAAGTTCTCCTTTAAGATCATATCGAGAACAAAGGAGTGTACAAAAATCGCGGGCTGCGTATAAGCAGTCTGTTTTAGTTTCTCTTCCGGGCCCGTAAAACAGACCTCGGCCAGATCATATTTCAGGATTTCGGAGGCCCCGGTGAAAATCTCGCTTACAGAGGAAAACTCCTCAAACAGGTCCTTGGCCATACCGACATACTGTGAACCCTGGCCAGGAAAGAGAAATGCCATCTTTTTATTTTTACCATTCAATGATTGTTGCCCCCCATGTAAAGCCGGCCCCGAATGCAACCAGCATAATTTTATCGCCTTTTTTAATCCGCCCCTCGCGAACAGCTTCATCCAAAGCTATTGGGATTGAGGCCGCGGATGTGTTACCATACTTGTGGACATTCACATAAACTCGATCCATCGGCAATTTAAGTCTCTTGGCGGTGGCTTCGATAATTCTGATATTCGCCTGGTGAGGAATCATCAGCTTTATATCTTTGGATTCGAGTTCGCAGATTTTCAAAATTTTAGTAGCAGCCTCGCTCATAGCCTTGACAGCCGCTTTAAAAACCTCCGAGCCTTTCATCCTTATATAACGATCCTCATGACCGACATTAGAGGCATCAAGCGGAATCCTGCTGCCGCCCATAGGTATTTGCAGAAGATGAGCCAGTGAGCCATTGCTTTTCAAATAGGCGTTAATAATCCCTCCCGGCTTATCGGAGCCGCGTAGCACAGCCGCTCCGGCCCCATCACCAAAGAGAACGCAGGTATTGCGATCAGACCAATTAACAAACCGCGAGAGTACCTCAACTCCGACAACCAATACGGTTTTAACCTGTCCAATCATAATCAATGCGCGGGCGATCGAAAGTCCATAAATAAATCCAGAACAAGCTGCAACTATATCCATAACTGCGGCGTTTTTAGCTCCAAGTTTATCCTGTAGGATACAAGCTGTCGACGGAAGCGGAGCATCGGGAGTAACCGTTCCCAGGATAATCATATCGATCTCATCCGCTGTCACCCCGGCCATCTGCATTGCCCTTTGGGAGGCCAGACAGGCATAATCCGAACCAACCTTATCCTTGGGCGCAATATGACGCTCTTTTATTCCGGTACGTTCAGTAATCCATTTATCGCTTGTTTCAACCATTTTTTCAAGGTCGACGTTTGTCAATATTTGATCTGGGGCTGCCGATCCGGTCCCTATGATTCTTATGTATTTTTGCATTTTATTATTTTTGTTTTACCTCGGAGGGAGTGTATGAGCCATTGGCGGCCAACCTCTCTTCGATCAGACGATTGATGTCTCGCTCGACCATATTCTGGGCCATCCTTACGGCGTTTTTGATCGCCTTGGGCGAAGACCCGCCGTGGCAAATAATGGAGACACCATTGATACCCAGCAGAGGCGCCCCTCCGTATTCCGCGCTATCGAGATTCTTTTTCAGATCCTTAAAGGCCGGTTGTAAAAGCAATGCTCCAATTTTCGCCAGTAGATTAACTCTTACCTGGCGTCTGACAATCTCTCCCAAAAAGCTATCGATCGATTCTGCGAATTTCAAAATAATGTTGCCGACAAATCCGTCGCAGATGACTACGTCAGCTTTCCCCTTCAGTATATCTCGTCCCTCGATATTGCCCGCGAAATTGAGATCGGCTGCCGAGAGTAGTTTGTGCGAGGCGATAGTCAACTCGTTGCCCTTTGACTTTTCCTCGCCAATAGAAAGCAGCCCAACCCGGGGATTCTGATTGGAAAACATCTGAGTGAAATAGATCGCTCCCATCAACCCGAATTGATAAAGATTGATCGCCTTACAATCGGAGTTGGCGCCCACGTCCAATACCAGCGCTGCGCCGCGTTCGGTGGGGAAAAAGGCTCCAATCGCGGGACGATTTACCGCAGGCAGTCTGCCCAAAATTATTAGCGATGCCGCCATGCAGGCGCCGGTATTACCGGCTGAGATAAAAGCCTGGCTCTGGCCGCTCTTTTGCAGACCTAAAGCGACCGTTATAGATGAATCTGGTTTTTTTCGCACCGATTCGGCCGGCTCGTCACCCATAGCGATAATCTGAGTGCTGTGGACGATCTTTATGGGAAGATCCGTAGCATTCAGATTTTTAAGCTCGGCTTCGATCTGGGTCTTATCGCCGACTAAGGAAAGCTCGACGCTGTCACCGTATGCCTTTTGAGCCAGTACGGCTCCGGCTACGATGGAGAACGGCGCGAAATCGCCCCCCATAGCATCTATGGCGATTCGGGTTCTCATTCTGCCTTCAATTTACTTTGTTTCAGTAATGGCTACTACTTCGCGTCCTTTATACCATCCGCAATGCGGGCAGATCTGATGCGAGAGCCTGGGCTCATGGCAGTGCGGGCATTCCACCAGGTTCGGCTTGGAAAGCTTCCAGTGCGTACGTCTCTTGGCGCCCCTGGTTTTGGAATGACGTCTTTTAGGTAGTGGCATACTTCTCCTTTTATTGTGAAAATGTCACGCCTGCCCGATCGTTGCGGGAAAAAGCGTTCTCATATTTCAAAATTATTATTGGTCAAATAGCTGCTTGAGCGAATCCCATCTTTCGTCGGTTTTATCCGGGGTACAATCACATTCGCCCTCATTGAGATTTACTCCGCACATCGGGCAGAGGCCTTTGCAGGTCTCGGAACAAAGCGGCTTCAGCGGCAATTCCAAAAGTATCGCCTCTCGAACCCTCTGCGAGATATCATATTCACCGGTCGTTTTGGGCAGGATAACAAAATCGTCATCCTCGGATGGCTGAGGCTCGCTAATATCGAGTAGTTGAATGACAAATTGGATCCGGGGATTGATATCCATTTCAAAGATCTCCAGACAGCGGGCACACTCCATTTCGACCGCTGTTGAGACCACGCCTTGCATTAGAATCTCATCGCCCGATTTGGCAGCCGACAACTCAACCTCGATAGGCTGAGGAAAATCGAACCCATCGGCAGTCAATTCCAGGTCTTCGGCTATTTCCGAAAATCTTAACTCACACCCATCGGGGGTGATGTTTCTTAAATCCGTCTTCATCGCTCCCAAAATTAATTTCTCCTGCCTACGGTGTCAAGCCAATTCTGCCCCTCAGATGACTAAGACAGAGAACAGTTTAGCCCAATCTACGCTATTAAGGGCCGTGGCGATACTGTTATTTCCTCTTGACCTGCAGCTTCTACGAGCCAATTCCGTAACTCCATTATGAGGCTGGCTCGAAATAACCTCTCTTTTTTCATTATTATCTGTTTTAATATCATTTAAACCATGATGACCGGAATTGTTTCCGTTAATGATATTTTTAAGACAAATAACTGTGTATTTCGAAGATCACCAGGATTTCGCCGTCCACAAAAGAAGTCTGGAAACCTGATGATTCCGGGAAGATATGGGATAGGTCTGGTCAGCCGACTGGCCTTGCAATCTCACGATAAAGAATCTATGCTGTTATGACATTTTTATGAAACTTCGGCATATATATAATTGTTATAAGAAATGTGAGGAATGATCACGGCCAGCCGTGACGTTAAAAACAAGTTTGGGATACCGGTTTGAAGGGCCGATTTGGGATAGTCGGCCCTTTTCTTTTTGGGGATTTTGCCGGGTTTCTTGTCCTAAAAGGACTCGGAACCCGATCTGCTCTGGCTGGTTAATTTCTGGAGTTGCTTGTTACCTTAATATCTTTTTTCGGTGAATCGGCAGGCTTGTCGTTATTACGTTTCGGCATTCTGACGATATTGACCCAGTAGTTTTCAATCATTTTAATGACTTCAATGAATCGCTCCAGGTCTATCGGTTTGGTGATGAATGAATTGGCGTGAAGATAGTACGAGGCTTTGATATCCTCCTCGTCGCGCGAGGTTGTTAAGACTACTATAGGAATCTCGCTTAGAATATTATCGTGCTTGATAATCTTGAGGATATCTCTACCGCCGATAGTGGGCAGGTTCAGATCGAGCAAAACCAGTTCGGGCGTGGGCTGATTAGAGTACTTACCGACTTTATAGAGTCGGTTTAGCGCATCCTCGCCGTCCCGGGCAACTGTTAGATGAAAAGGAAATTCGGATTCCTTAAGAGCCTCGGCGGTTAACCTGACATCCCCCGGATCATCCTCAACCAACAGGATTTCGACCGGTTTCATTTATACCCCCATACGCATTTTAATGATTGCATATTTTGACATTATAAAATCGATTGATAGGTGAATTGTTTCCGTTTTTGTCAGACTCAAACGATCATAATGGGCCATGAGTATATCATTGCTGGTTTAACTAAGCCGCATAATGGATAGATTGGCATTAAGCAATAATAAAAGTATAAGGATATTACGTCGATTTCGGTTGTGAAATTAGTGAACAAATTCCCAAAGATAATACAGATGCAATTCGATTTGCCATTTCCATATCGGCGTAACTCGTTGGGGTTCATATTGTAATCATTTAGTGTAATTTGGATTGGATTTTGCTTAGTAAGTTATGGGTGACAAGTAACAAACAAGGTGTTTGAATAGCAATATCCCATAAAAAAAACGCAAGGAGTTCAGATGAGAAATCGAGTTGTAATAGGGCTGATGGTTGTATGTATTATCGGAGTCATTCCGTCAGCTTACGCCGGACTGGTAGCCGCCGGTGATACGTCATCAAATTCAGTCACTCTGCATTGGACTGCGCCGGGCGATGACGGTGGCGCCGGAACGGCCAGTCAGTACGATATCAGATTTTCCACGTCAAACATTAACGATGCCAACTGGGCATCGGCTACACAAGTCATCAATGAACCGGCGCCGTCAGTGGCCGGTACGGCGGAAGCTTTCACGGTCAGCAGTCTTCAGCCTGCTACGATCTATTATTTCGCGATTAAGGTTGCCGACGAAGCGTCCAACTGGTCTGCGCTTTCGAATGTCGCCGTTGAGACCACCAATCACGAAACGATACCGCCAAGCAATATCACAACTCTGGCAACATCCAATGCAACCGGCACCTCGATCAGGCTAACCTGGACATCGCCGGGTGACGATAGCACATCAGGAATAGCCAGCCAATATGATATCCGTTATTCCACATCTCCGATTAATGATGCCAATTGGGCGTCGGCTACGCAAGTAACCGGCGAGCCTGCTCCTCTTGTAGCGGGCACTCAGCAGAATTTTACGGTGACAGGATTGCAATCGCAGCATACATATTATTTCGCAATGAAAACGGCTGACGAGGTCCCGAACTGGTCCGGTCTATCCAACGTACCCGGCGGCACAACACTGGATATAATTCCACCATCGGCAATAACCGATTTGACCGCGCTGTTTCTCGATAACATTGAACCTTACAATTTGATTTCAATATATGGCAAGGAATCAGGAGAATTGGGCAAGAAATCGGAAGATTTCAGTTAAACCTCTCTTATCGTTCCTCTCGTGGCGTCCGGTCAAGATGATCGGGCGCTTTTTTTTATTGCGGAAGACCCAAACAAGGGCGTTTACCGCCCAGAGCAATGCTTCTAACAAGAGCACTCTTTTAAATAGATTCAGATCGCTTCGTCGGTCCAGATAAAATCGGAACCTCCTCTCAATGACATAATGGAATAAGGGCAGGCAACGCCGTTTGGATGGATCAATAATTTCTTGAAATATAAATTCATTTTTATTAATATTAGGCCGGACGTCTTGTTGATACAACAAGATATTACAGAAAAGGAATAAGGCAGATGGCTAATCAAGTTATTCGATCAATTATTACGGGAACGGGAAGCTATATACCCACCAGGGAAATACCGAACGATCAATTTCTTAGCCGTGACTTCTATGATCCGAATGGGACGAAATTCGATAAATCGAATGCGGAGATAATCGAAAAGCTCGAGGAGATAACCGGGATAATCGAGCGACGATTTGTCACCGATGATCTGGTTACGTCCGATATTGCCTACCTGGCGGCGTGTGATGCGCTGGAGTCATCGAAGACCGACAAGGAAAGCCTCGATTATATAATAGTCGCTCATAATTTTGGCGATGTCAAAGCCGCCAATAGAAAATCGGATATCGTTCCCAGTTTGGCCGCGAGAGTGAAGCACAAGCTCAGAATCGAAAATCCAAAAACAGTCGCTTATGATTTACCGTTTGGCTGCCCCGGGTGGCTGCAGGCGATGATTCAAGCCAACTATTATCTCAAATCGGGCGATGCCAGGAAGGCATTGGTAATCGGTTCTGAAATCCTCTCGCGGGTGGCCGATCCCCATGACCGTGACAGCATGATCTATGCCGATGGGGCGGGCGCGGCAATATTAGAAGCAAAGATGAGCGACGAACCGGTGGGTGTGCT